>CAYPPH010000031.1:0-5784 GCA_964412565.1 uncultured Candidatus Saccharibacteria bacterium | reverse complement strand
TAGGAGCCCGTTAGACTGGCCTTGCCCGACCTGATTGACTTAACCTCAAAACCCTTCAAAACGATGCCCGCTTCGAATTTTTCCAGGATTTCGTAGTTAAAGCGCGCTTTTTTGTTTTCGGCCAGTATCTTCATACTTTGATTTTAACAGAAATTAAGCTAAAATTAAACTGATGATACGAGAGGAAATAAAAGAGGTGGTAGAGAAAGCCGCCAGGGAGGCCGGCTTTCGGGCGGCTACAGGAGTCAAAATCGACAGGCCGGAAGACCCGGCTCACGGCGATTATGCCACCGGTTTTGCCTTGCAAATAGCCAAGACCTTTCAGATGGAGCCAAAATACATTGCTGATAACCTCAAATCCCATATTTTGAGCCTCAGACCGGAATTGTTCGAAAAGGTGGAGGTGGCCGGCCCCGGATTCATTAATTTTTTTGTTTCCAAAGGATACCTGCAAAAACAGGTGGAAGATATTTTAAAGAAAAAAGAGGACTTTGCCCGGTTGGAAACGGGGAAAAAACAAAAAACCAATATTGAATTCATTTCAGCCAACCCCACGGGCTCTCTGCATATTGGCAACGGCCGCAGCGCTTTTTTTGGGGACGTTCTGGCCAACGTCTTGGAAAAAGCCGGCTACAGAGTGGCCAGAGAGTACTTCATCAATGACGCCAGAGGCAGCGGACAAATAAGGGAGCTTGGGAAAACGGCTCTGGGCAAGGGTACCACCTATTTGAACGACTGCCTGAAAGCAAAGATTGAGGAATTGAGGCCGAAACTGGAAAAGGTTCAAGACGAAGCGGAAGCCGGCGCCATATTGGCTGAAGCCGTCCAAAAAAACAACAAAGAGTTTATAGAAAAGACTTTAAGGGTGAGGTTTGATAAGTGGGTTTCCGAAGAAAAGGAAATTTACGGCAAAGACAAGACAAAGAAAATATTCGATTGGTTGCAGAAAAAAGACCTGGTTTACCAAAAAGAAGGAGCTTGGTGGCTGAAAACCTCCCAGTTCGGGGACGACAAGGATTGGGTGGTAATAAGAGAAACGGGGGAGCCCACCTATTTGCTTTCAGACATTGCTTATCATAAAGACAAAATTGACAGGGGGTTTCAGAAAATCATTGATATCTGGGGAGCCGACCATCAGGCTCACGTTTCCAAGATAAAGGCGGCTGCCAAAATGCTGGACTACCAAGGAGATTTGGATATTTTAATCTTGCAGCTGGTTACCCTGAAAGGAAAAGAGAGGCTTTCCAAAAGAAAAGGGGGAGCTGTAACCTTGGCTGACTTAGTGGAAGAAATCGGCCTGGATGCCGCCCGCTTCTTTTATCTGCAAAAATCTCTGGACACCCATATGGAAATCGACCTGACTCTGGCCAAAGAGCAGTCCGGCAAAAACCCGGTTTATTACGTGCAGTACGCTCACGCCAGGATCTGCAGCATCCTAAAGAAAATTCCAAAACACAAATTACAAATTACAAACAAATTCCAAAACCCAAATTACAAACTATTAAACCATCCAAGTGAATTAGCTTTAATTAAGCAGTTGATCAAGTTTCCAGAGATTGTTGAAGATACGGCTAAAGATTATCAATTACAGAGATTGCCCCAGTATGCCGTTAGCTTGGCTGCAGTTTTTCACCAGTTTTACCGCGACTGTCAGGTTATTTCAGATAGCAAGAATCTGACCGAAAGCCGATCAGCTTTGGCCTTGGCCGTAAAAACCGTTTTGGAAACTACTCTGAAATTAATGGGAGTTTCCGCTCCAGAGAAAATGTAATATATTATAATGTAATTTATGGAAATTAGCTTTCCCCAATTAGAGAAAAAGATACTCAAAAACTGGAAGGAAAAAGGGATTTTTGAAAAAAGCATCAAACAGCGCCAAAGAGCGCCGCATTTTGTGTTTTTCGAGGGTCCGCCCACGGCCAACGGGAAACCGGGCATCCACCATGTGGAGAGCAGGGTCTACAAGGATATTATTTGCCGCTACAAGACCATGCAGGGGTTTAAAGTTTTAAGGAAAGCCGGCTGGGATACACACGGTTTACCTGTAGAGTTAGAAGTTGAGAAAGCATTGGGGTTGAAAAACAAAAAAGACATAGGGAAATACGGTATTGCCAAGTTCAACCGGAAATGCCGGGAATCCGTATGGCGCTATCAAGAAGAATGGAAAAAGATGACAGAAAGAATCGGCTTCTGGCTGGATATGGAAAATCCATATATAACATACGAGACGCCTTATATAGAAACTCTTTGGTGGATAATCAGCCAGCTTCACCAAAAAAAGCTTTTATACAAAGGATACAAAGTGGTGCCTTACTGCCCTCGCTGCGGCACTTCTCTTTCCTCGCACGAAGTGGCTCTGGGATACAAAAAGGTCAAAGATCCGGCAATCTATGTAAAATTCCAAATTTCAGATTCCAAAACTTATTTGTTGGTGTGGACGACGACGCCATGGACGCTTCCGGGGAATGTGGCAATTGCCGTTAATCCGAATTTTACTTACGTTAAAGTTAAAGCCGGCAATGAACACTTGATTTTGGCCAAAGAAAGGATTAAAGCCCTTGGCCTGGAAGGAGAAATTATAGAGGAAATCCAAGGGAAAGATCTTTTGGGCAAAGAATACGAGCCCATATACAAATTTACTAAGCCCGAAAAAAAAGCCTGGTACGTCATAGCAGGGGACTTCGTTTCCCTCGAAGAAGGAACGGGCCTGGTCCATATTGCCCCCGCTTTCGGGGAAGACGATATGCAGGTGGGCAAGGAAAACGATTTGCCGGTTATTCTCAATGTAGACAAGGAAGGCAAGTTTGAAAAAGAAGTGAAAAACTGGGCAGGTATGCCGGTCAAGGAAGCTGACCCCGCCATTATCCAAGATTTAAGCAAACGGGGGATTCTTTTTAAAGAAGAGCTGTACGAGCACGACTATCCTTTCTGTTGGCGATGCGGGCAAGCCCTTCTCTATTACGCCAAGGAAAGCTGGTTCATTAAAATGCAGCAGGTTAAAAAAGACCTCATTGGCAACAACCGGAAAGTAAACTGGATCCCTTCCCATTTGAAAGAAGGAAGATTCGGGGAATGGCTTAAAGAATTGAAAGACTGGGCTTTTTCCAGAGAAAGGTATTGGGGTACGCCTTTGCCTGTTTGGCAGTGCCAAAAATGCGGCAGCCAGAAAGTCATCGGTTCTCTTAAAGAGCTTTCCTCTTTGTCGGATTCCGGCAACAGTTATTTTGTTCTGCGCCACGGAGAATCCTGCCGCCAGAAAAGAAGAATGGCCGTTTGCTGGCCGGAAAAGATTCGCTGCCCGTTGACCGAAGAAGGCAGAAAAGAAGTCAAGAAAGCCGCCAAGGGGCTGAAAAAAATCGACATTATCTACTCCTCCGATCTTTTAAGGACAAAACAGACAGCTGAAATCGTAGCCAAGGAAAATGGAGCTAAGCTCGTTTTTGACAAAAGGTTGAGGGAATATGATGTTGGCGTTTTCAACGGCAAGAGCCCCGACCTGCCCTGGGAATATTTGGGGAACAGAAGCGATATGATTTCCGCCAAACTCCCCAAGGGAGAGAGTTTTCTCGATCTGGGCCAGAGGCTGTATGACTTTTTGAGAGAAATGAACGAAAAGCACCAGAAAAAGAATATTTTAATCGTTTCCCACGAGCTGCCCCTTTCTCTTCTGGAAGGGTTGGCTAAAGGAAAAACCATTAAGGAGGTTTTGGAATGGAGAAAGCGGTCAAAGGAGAAAAAAATAAGGACGGGGCAATGGAGAAAAATTGAATTTAAGAACCTGCCCCGCAACGACAAAATGGAAGTGGATTTGCACCGCCCTTACGTGGATGAAATCAAAATCAAGTGTTCAGAATGCAGACATTCCATGGTCAGGGTGCCCGAACTGATTGACGTCTGGTTTGATTCCGGCTCCATGCCCTTTGCCCAGCACCACTATCCTTTTGAGAACAAGGATTTGATTGACAAGAGAAAGCAGTTTCCTGCCGACTACATTTCCGAGGCCATCGACCAGACCAGGGGTTGGTTTTACACTCTGCTGGCAGTTTCCACTCTTTTGGGAAAGGGTCCGGCTTACAAAAACGTAGTTTCTTTGGGCCACGTCCTGGACGAAAAAGGCGAGAAAATGTCAAAGTCCAAGGGTAATATAGTCGACCCCTGGTATATTGTTGAAAAATACGGAGCTGATGCCAGCCGTTGGTATTTTTACACCATCAACCAGCCCGGCGATCCCAAACTCTTTGCCGAGCTGGACGTTGACCGGGCGCTAAAAAAATTCCTTTTAACTTTTTGGCACTGCCATCAGTTCTTCCAGACATACGCCGTTAAAACTTCGACCAAGTCTTCCAGAAAAAACGTTTTGGACAAATGGATTGTTTCCAAGCTTCACAAACTTATTGGAGAGGTTACCGGCAAATTGGATAGTTACGACATTACCTCGGCAGCAAGAGAGCTGGAAAGTTTCCTTATCAACGACCTGTCCCTCTGGTATATCAGAAGATCGCGCCGCAGGTTCCAAAAGCCCAAAACCAAAGCGGAATTGAAAGAAGCTTCGGCCACACTGGGACTTGTCCTACAAACTCTATCCATCCTAACTGCGCCCTTCATTCCTTTCCTGAGCGAAGAGATAAACGGGGAGAAAAAGAGCGTTCATCTGCGGGACTGGCCAAAAAGCGATAAAAAGTTAATAGACGAGAAATTGAACCGAAAGATGGAAGAGGCAAGAAAGACGGTGGCGACCGCTTTAGCTGAAAGAGCCAAAGCCGGAATAAAAGTGCGCCAGCCTTTGGCCTTGCTTCAAGTGCCAAACTCCCTGCCAAAAGAGTTGACGGATTTGATTAAAGAAGAGGTGAACGTTAAAAAAATAATTGCGGGCAAAAAACTCAAGCTTGATACGGTCATTACCCCCGCCCTGAAAGAAGAGGGGATCATCAGGGAGGTTGTCCGTCAGATCCAAGAGATGAGAAAAAAAGCCGGCCACAAACCAAGACACAGGATTTCTATTCAATATAGCGGGGAAGGCAATTTAAACGAGATTCTGCAGAAAAACAAAAAATCTGTCCTAAAAGAAACGAAGGCAGATGATTTTAGGCTGAGGCCCAAACTTAAGGATGTTTTCGATATGGAAAAAGAAACAAAGGTCGACAATCAAAAACTATGGTTGGGAATTAAAAAACTATAGTGCCATATAACAATATGCCATTTTTTGGATTCGGTCAAAGATCATCGATCTCGGTTCGCCGACCCTCTATTTCAAAAAAACCGGCTCCCAAAACCCCTCCAAAGCCCGCTGAAAAGCCGAAAGGCCTTTTTGGTGAAAAGAATCAATACCGCACTTTTAGAGATATGAAACAGTTTGCCAGAAAGGCCCCCCCAAAAAGAGTGCCCAATTTTGGTGGCCGTTTATATAAATCGGAAAGAGAAAAGGCGATAAAAAGACTTCAAGGATACGCAAGGAAATATTTAAGAAGGAGCTACGGGATGTCCCCCAGGGATCTTGGTAATATTAAAGATGAATCTTCTATCTTAGGGAGGTTATCAAAGGAGGTTTCTGCAGCCAAAAGAAGGGGCCAATGGGATAGAGCGAAGCAATTAAAGAAAGATATTGAAATATATAAGCAGTGGAAAAAAGGTTTTTAGAAATTAATGGCGGTTCATTACAGATCCTCCGGGATTTTCATTAAAAAATATGACCGCGGGGAGGCGGATCAGATTTACAGGGTGTACACCGAGAACTTTGGCAAGCTGGAAATTATGGGAAAAGCGATCAGGAAAATTAAGTCTAAG
>CAYPPH010000030.1:0-5829 GCA_964412565.1 uncultured Candidatus Saccharibacteria bacterium | reverse complement strand
TTACTGCAAGGCGGATATGCCGCGCAGTTGGGAAACCAGAACTTAGTGAACCGACAGATTTTCATAGGAAATCTGGAGATCATCAGATAAAAGTTACCCCGGGGATAACAGGCTGGTAGAGCCCGCGAGTCCATATCAACGGCTCTGTTCGGCACCTTATGTAGATTACATCGGGGTGCTATGACAGTAATGTCATACAACAAATCTGGCTTATAACGGTGGACTCCATATGGTATAATGTACCAATATTATATGGACAATACCGTGGGAAGTTTAACCCAATTACAAAAATCTGTAATTATCGGATCTTTATTGGGAGACGGATATTTAAGAATTGTGCCTGACAGAAAAGATGCCTTTTTGGAAGTAAATCATAGCATTGAAGCGAAAGAATATGTCGACTGGAAATTCAACATCCTGAAAGATCTCTGTATTTCTCCTCCCAAAAAGAGAAAAGGTAATGGAAGGAGAATCGCTTACAGGTTTTTCACCAAACAACATCCGGAATTGAGTAAGATGTATCGACAATTTTACCGTAAAGGAAAGAAAATTATTCCGCCCACCTTAAAGCTTGACCCTTTGGTTTTGGGGATATGGTGGATGGACGACGGAAGCATGTGCGGTAAATCGGATTTTTACTTCAACACTCAACAGTTTAGTTTAACCGATCAGAAAAGATTGCTAGAGAAAATAAAGGAACTAGGGTTAGAAGCTAAACTTAATAGAGATAAAAAGTATTACCGCATTCGATTACTCTTGTCTTCGGTTCCTCGATTAAGAATTTTACTGAGAGATATTCTTATTCCTTCCATGTATTACAAATTGGGTTATAACCCCGTAGAGACTTGATTCTTTAAGAATCAGAGTTCTCCAAAAGAGAGCTAATACGCCAGCCCCGCCTATGGAGGCGGGTGAAGATATAGTCCGATCCTCTTGGCAACAAGAGAAAAATGTCGACAAGCGATGTCGGCTCATCACATCCTGGAGGTGGAGAAGCTTCCAAGGGTTGGGCTGTTCGCCCATTAAAGTGGTACGCGAGCTGGGTTCAGACCGTCGTGAGACAGGTTGGTCCCTATCTACCGCAGGCGTCGAGTCTTGAGGGGAGTCGTCCGTAGTAAGAAATTGCTACTTCACAGAGTAATCTGTGATGACAACCCAACTAATAACGGTGAAGCCTTCATTATCTATTCGGCTGCAGAGATTATGGATTATTGTCGGTTCGTACAATCCATAATACAATTTACTTGAGGACCGAATAATATTAAGGTAATACCGTGGGAAGACAATCAAAACAAAAACAAATTGACCTTGCCTATATCGCTGGATTTCTTGATGGCGATGGTTTCCGCAAGAAAAGAAACTTATCAATCGGGTAAGAAAACTTCAAAAAAGTTAAAATCCGATTTGAAGGCAATTATGGAGCTTTGATTTGTCCCCGTAACGACTGAAGCTAAATGCTGAGATGGTGGGTACCTAATATTTAGGAATTTAAACCACCATAATACGTTGGCACCCAAAGTTTTGGGTGAAGATATAGTCTGAGCTTATAGAAATATAAGATAAATCTTGATTCGTTAATGTATAATCATACATTCTTGAATTAAGAGTAACTTGACGAGAGGACCCGGACGAATTAACCTCTGGTGTACCAGTTGTCTCGCCCGAGGCATTGCTGGGTAGCTAAGTTAGGACGGGATAAGAGCTGAAAGCATCTAAGCTCGAAGCCCATCCCAAGATTAGGACTCATTAAGATCGCTCAGAGATTATGAGCTTGATAGGCTCCAGGTGGAAGCGCGGCAACGCGTTAAGCCGAGGAGTACTAATTGATCATCTTATATTCTCTACTTAGCTGGCAATTAATAATCAAGATTGAGCAAAAGGGTGTTTTGGCGGCGCCCCATAGTAGAAAACTTCGTTTTCACTACGGGGCAAAGCTATACTGACATAAAAAACGCACGCAAAAATTTGTAGACATTGTAAGGGACCTATACCGGGAGTGCTCCACCCGATTCCATTCCGAACTCGGAAGTGAAATCTCTCAGGGTCGATGATAGTAGTTTTACTGCGAAAGTAGATCGGTCCCTTACAATGTCTATAAGGTAGCGTGCGTTTTTTATTAAGCAGATAGTTCTGCCCCGTAAAATTCCGAGCCAAGCGAGGAATTGTTCGGGGCGCCGCCAAAGCGCCCTTTTGTTTTGGGTCGGATTCTTATATAATGTTTAAAGCCATGAAGTTCAAAGCAAAGAACAAAGCTTTATTTTTCATTGTCGGGATATTAGTAATCATTTCCCTGAACTTTTTCCAAACTGAGGTAAAAAGTTTTTTTTATTCCATTTCCCAGCCCATCCAACAGTGGCTCTGGCAGGCGGGCCAGAGAACCTCGGATTTCTTTGGTACCATTCCCATGCTGAAGGAAATGGAAAGGGAGAGAGAGGCCCTTGAACTGAAAAACCGGGAACTGATGGCGGAACTTGTTGCCCTAAAGGAAGCCCGGGAGGAAAACATTGTTCTCAGGGAGGCCTTGGAAGTAGGGTTGGCTGAGGACTTTAGGCTGCAAATAGCCGAAGTAATCGGTAAGGATTTAAACCAAGACACGCTTATCATAAATATAGGCTCTCAGGACGGCATTGAGGAAGGTATGCCGGTGATAACTTCGCAGAAAGTAGTTTTGGGCAGGATCAGCCAGGTTTTTGGAAACTACAGCAAGGTTATGCTGATTTCCAACAAAGGCAGTTCTTTTGACGCCGAGGTGCCCGGAGCTTCCGTTACCGGCGTTGTCAAAGGGAAAGGCAGCGGCCAGGCCTATATTGATTTACTTCCTAAAGAAGAAGAAATCGCAGTCGGGGAATTAATAATTTCCAGTTCCTTGGGCGGAGTTTTCCCTTCCGGGCTTTTGGTGGGTTTAATTGAAGAAGTGAGGCAGGGCGACGTTGATCCTTTCCAGCAGGCAGAGATTTCCATTTTTTTTGACTTATCGAAGCTGGAGAGAGTGTTTATTATTCTTAATTTTTAACTGAAATGGTCTGGAGAACCGTTCTTTTAATGATTGTTTTTTACTTCCTGGCTCTCTTTCAGAGCAGCTTTTTTATACACTTTGCCTTTTTTGGCTTTACTCTCAACCTTATTCTTATTCTGGTTATTTTGATAACTCTCTTTTTTGCTGATCTTTCTTTCGGTTTGGCTTCAGCTGTAGCGGGGGGATTTTTTTGGGACGTTTTTTCCCAGCAGCCCTTCGGCTGGCATGTCTTAATTCTTCTGGCTTCGGCCCTTTTCATACATTTCGTTTTCAAAAAATATGTCAGATATCCGCTTGGCTAAATTCACCCCGTTTAGAAATTTTATAAACCAACCAATCTCTTTTTAACCAGTTTTAATTAGAATAAAATCTTTTATGGCAGAACCAGAGTATCAAAAATTTCTAACGGGGTTCAAAATAAGGAAGTTTCGCAAAGAAATAGATCCCTCAGAGATATTGCTGGACTCCTTAGCCCATCAAAAGGAAAAAGAAATAGGGGTATCGGAAAAGAAACTGGAAACCCCGATTTCCCGCCGCATTCTGCATGGATTTCTGGTGGTTTTTTTTGTCGTCTTACTCCTGCTTTTCGGCAAAACATTCCAGCTGCAAGTTATGGAAGGAAAAGAGCTTT
Organism: uncultured Candidatus Saccharibacteria bacterium; assembly: GCA_964412565.1. Classification (GTDB taxonomy): domain Bacteria; phylum Patescibacteriota; class Minisyncoccia; order Minisyncoccales; family MHMH01; genus CAYPPH01. The sequence continues at coordinate 2,182 of CAYPPH010000030.1, read as the reverse complement.
CCCAATTGGCCGCAGAAAACCAGTTTGCTATTTACCAAATTCAGGCTGAAAGAGGGGTTATTTACGACAGAAACATGAATCAGCTGGTTTTCAACAAGCCCACTTTTGATTTGGTTTGCCAAACCAACGACCTGCCCGAAGATACCTTAGCCAGAGAGGAAATTTTCAAGAAAGTGGTCGGATTGGCCCAGCTGGATTTCCAGTCGTTAAAAGAAGAAATCGAAAACTCTGAATTGGCCCAGGTTACAATAGCCCAAGATCTTCCTCACCAAAGCATAGTTTTATTGGAAGCCAGGCATAATGAATTGTCCGGTTTTGAGGTGGTGAACAATTCGGAAAGGGAGTACGTTTCGGGACCGACTTTCGCCCATCTTATCGGTTACAAAAGAAAGACAGGAGACAAATCCGGTTTGGAAAAACAGTATGACAATGTTTTGAGCTCCAAGCCCGGAGAAATCCGCGTTGAGAGAGACGTTTACGGCCGTCCCATTTCCAAGAAAATAGCTTCTATGCCCGAGTCCGGCGACAACCTGGTTCTCTGGCTGGACGCTTCTTTGCAGGAGAAAATTACCAAAGCCTTGCAAAAGTCAATAAGCAATGTCGGGGGTACTGGGGGGACAGCCATCGCTTTGGATCCAAAAACTGGAGGGGTTTTGGCTTTGGTAAGCTGGCCCAATTACGACAACAATCTTTTCAGCAAAAGCATATCCCTAGAGGAATGGGAAGAGCTGCAGTCCGACTCCAGGGATCCGCTTTTTAACCGAGCCATCTCGGGCATAGGTTATCCTACGGGTTCCACCATTAAGCCTTTCATTGGCGCTGCCGCCCTGGAGGAAGGTATTATTGAGGCTGACACCCGTCTTTACTGTCCCTTGGAAATTTGCATTGAGAATCCGTATTTCCCGGAAGCCGAACCCCAGTGCTATGCCGACTGGAAGTATCACGGCACCAGCAACCTGGCAAGAGCTATTGCCGAATCGGTAAACACTTTCTTTTATCAAATCGGAGGCGGTTACGAAGATTTTAAAGGATTGGGGCCGACCAAAATAAAAAAATGGCTGGAGCGGTTCAATTGGTGGCGCAAAACGGAAATAGATCTACCCAAAGAGGAAGCGGGCATTCCTCCTAACTTGGAAGACGAATGGACCACTGGCGACACTTACCATTTATCCATTGGGCAGGGCCCTTTTTCCGTAACCCCCATTCAGGTGGCTTCGGCCTACGTGGCTTTGGCCAACGGCGGCAAGGTTTTACAGCCCCAGGTGGTTAAAGAGATTATTAATTCTGAGAAAGAGGTAATCCGGCAGAGGCAGCCCAAAGTTTTAAAGGAGGTTGCCGTTTTGCCAGAAAATCTGGAAACAGTCCGTCAGGGGATGAGGCAGGCGGTGGCTTCTCCCGATGGTTCCAGCTATGCTTTGAATTTTCTGCCCGTAGCCGTGGCCGCCAAAACGGGAACTGCTCAAACGGGCAAAGAAGAAGTCTATCATAACTGGATTACCGTTTTGGCCCCCCACGATGATCCGGAGATAGTTTTGACCGTAATGGTGGAAAACGTTAAAGGCACTCCCCAGGGTATTCCTGCTGCGGTATTGCCCGTAGCCAGGGAAGTGTTGGGGTGGTATTTTTCCGCAAGATAAAACCCCTTCTCTTGACACGCCGCTTAATTTAAGTATATTTAGGATAACACCTTAATTTTATGGAAAACAAATACCTGACCCCAGAGGGTCTTAAAAAACTTAAGGAAGAGCTGCGTTACTTGAAAGAGACCAAACGAAAGGAAATCGCTGAGCGTTTGGAAAAATGCATAGCTTTTGGCGATTTGGCCGAAAATGCCGAATACCACGAAACCAAAGAAGAACAAGGCTTCATTGAAGGCCGCATCTTGGAGCTGGAAGACCTGCTCAATAATGCGGTGGTGGCTCCCGAAAGCTTCCAGAAAAATTTTGCCCAGATCGGCTCAACCATTTTAGTCAGCAACGGCTCCCAAAAAGAGCGGTTTAAAATCGTGGGGGCCGAAGAAGCCAATCCCATGGAGAACAAGATTTCCATTGAGTCGCCTTTGGGCAAAGCGCTGATCAATCAGCAAAAAGGAGCTGTTATTCAGGTGCAGACCCCCGAAGGCAAGATCAAGTACAAAATCGTCAAAATAGAGTAATTATTGGTTTTGTTATGCGGAGCCCGT
>CAYPPH010000029.1:0-6170 GCA_964412565.1 uncultured Candidatus Saccharibacteria bacterium | reverse complement strand
CAGGAACGGTTAAAGAAGTAATGGAAAGATACAAAAATGGAGAGTTTCGTTAAAAGTTTAGTTCTTTGGTGATATACCAAATACAGAAAAATGGGAAAATTGAGATAGCAGCCTCATGAAGAAAAAACCCATTATTTTAATAACCATATTTATGCTGGTGTTCATTGTGCCTTCCCTGGTCGGTCTTTTGACCGACTGGTTTTGGTTTCAGGAGGTGGGGCTGGAAAACATATTTACCACTATTCTGTCGGCCAAGCTCCTTTTAGGAATAATCGGCGGCTTGGTCGGCTTTCTCTTGATTTATGCCAGTTTAAGAGTCGCTCTTCATCTGATGCGGGATAGATCAATATTTATTACCCTGGAACAAGGGAGAGCCCCTTTGGATTTAAGTCCTCATCTTGGTAAAATCGCTTTGGGCTTTTCTCTGTTTATTGGACTTTTTATGGGGCTGGCGGCCTCTGGCAGCTGGCAAGCGGTTCTCAAATATTTCAACGCCACGCCCTTTAACGTTTTAGACCCGATTTTCAGCCGGGACATTTCCTTTTACTTTTTCACTCTGCCTTTTTTGAAACTGGTGCTTGGTTTTTTGACCTGGGTAGTTGTTCTTTCTTTAATAGGGGCTACCCTTCTTTATATCGGCCGGGGCCAGCTTCTTTCTTTTTTGAGGAGTTTCAAGCGAATGCGCCGCGATATTTCCGAGGCTGAAATAGTTGAAGGAAAAACGGGGAGAGGCCCAAGAACGCATTTTATGATTCTTTTGTTTTCCCTTTTTTCCCTGCTGGCTGTCAGGACATACTTTGTCAAAATACCCGAACTCCTTTATTCTGGCACCGGCCTCTTTGCCGGAGCCAGCTATACCGATTTGCACGCCACTCTGCCCGTTTTGAAAATAATGAGTTTGGTGCTGGCCTTTATGGCTCTGGCTTGCCTATTCAATGTATTTTGGAATTGGAGAAAGACACTGGCCTCTTTAATCGGCCTTTATCTGGCCTTAGCCATTCTGGGAGGCTGGATGTATCCTTTGATTATGCAGAAGTTCGTGGTGGAGCCCAACGAACTGCAAAAAGAAACCCCTTACATTGTCCACAACATTAAAGCCACCCAGGAGGCATTCAAGTTAGATGAGGTGGCAGAATACAATCTTGAAGGAGAAAGCTCTCTTACCATGCAAGACATTAAAGAAAACGAAACCACTATCAAGAACGTTCGGCTTTGGGACAGAGAGCCCCTTTTGGACACTTTCGGGCAGGTGCAGGAGATTCGCACTTACTACGACTTTGTTTCCATAGACAACGACAGATACCAAATTAACGGCGACTACCGCCAGACTCTGCTTTCTCCCAGGGAGCTCAACTCCCGGGCCCTGCCCCACAGGACTTTCATCAATGAGCGTCTGACTTTCACTCACGGCTACGGTCTTACCTTGACTCCGGTCAACGAGGTGACGGAAGAAGGCCTGCCCGTTTTATTCGTCAAAGACCTGCCTCCGGTTTCTGATATCGAATCTCTTAAGGTGGAAAGGCCCGAGATATATTACGGAAAGCTGACCGAAGATTACGTGGTGGCCAACACCAAAGCCAAGGAATTTGACTATCCTTCGGGCGAGGAGAACGTCTTTACCGATTACCAAGGGCAGGGAGGGGTGCAGATTGATTCCTTTTTCAAAAAAGTCTTAATGGCTTTGCGCTTTAAGGAAGCGAAGCTCTTGCTGTCTGAAGATATCACCAAAGACAGCCGCATTATGTACTACCGCAATATTCAGGAGAGAATCAACAAAGCTCTTCCCTTCCTGGAATTGGACGCCGATCCTTATATGGTCATCAGGGACGACGGTTCTCTGGTGTGGATTCAGGACGCCTACACCGTCAGCGACGCCTACCCTTATTCTGAAAGAATGGGCAGGGGAGGACGCTTCAATTACATCCGCAATTCGGTCAAGGCGGTGGTGTCGGCCTACGACGGCTCCATGCAGTTTTATATTTCAGAGCCAAAAGACCCTATCATCCAAACTTACGCCAAGATTTTTGACAACACCTTTCTGCCTTTGGCTGAGATGCCCGATGACCTCAGGCGGCACCTGCGCTATCCCGAAGACATCTTTGTTTTCCAAACCGCACTCTACACCGTCTATCATATGGAAGAGCCCCAGATTTTCTACAACAAGGAAGACAAATGGCAGATACCCGTAATATCTGAAGGCACCGGCGATTCCATGATGCGCCATATCATAATGAAGCTGCCCAACGAGGAGAAAGAAGAATATATTCTGATGATTCCCTTCACTCCCCAGGGCAAGGACAATCTGGCCGCTTGGATGGTGGCCAGGGCCGACGGGGAAAACTACGGCAAGCTGGCCGTTTACCGCTTCCCCAAACAGAAACTCGTTTTCGGGCCGCAGCAGATAATCAACCGCATCAACCAAGATGCCGTTATCTCCCAGCAGATTTCCCTTTGGGACCAGCGTGGTTCGGAAGTCAACCAAGGACCCTTATTGGTAATACCGATTGAAGAATCCCTTTTGTATGTCAGACCTCTCTACCTGAGAGCGGAAGGCGGCAAGATTCCCGAGTTAAAGAGGGTGATTGTGGCCTATAAAAATCGCATCGCCATGGAGGAAACTTTGGACGAGGCTCTTCAGGTTATTTTCACGGGAGCCCCTCAAGAGGAACCAGAAGAGTTTGTCCCTGGCCTTCCCCAAGACCTTATTTCCCGGGCCAAAGAGCACTATGAGGCGGCTCTGCGGGCTCAGCAGCAAGGCAATTGGTCGCTTTACGGCCAAGAGCTGGAAAAGCTGGGAGAGATCTTGCAGCAAATGGAATAGCATGCTACAATGAATGAGGATGACTGCAAGACAAAAATTCTTATCAGAACATAACAAATTGTCTCCTCTACATCTACAGGCTACGCCCGCTTTGCTCTCGCGATTTCGGGTGGAAAGGCCAACGCTTTTTAAGAGCAACGACTGGTCGATAGACAAGCTAAGAAGGCCATTCATTTTGTGGTTGACTTCTTTGACGTCCGAAGAGAAGTATATTATCAATAAAAATAGGGATTAATAAGAACTAAAAACCGAGCACTCAATTTGAGTGCTCGGTTTTCTTAGAGATCGTTCTTAGTAGCGGTTGAATCTCTGAGGTCTTCGATTCCTGTGGCACTCTCGGCAATAGATTGGTCTGTCGCCGGATGGCTCAAAGGGAAGCTCAGTGATTTCGGCTCCGCATTCAGAACACTTCCAGTTTCCCTGGTACATTTTCCTGGGAAACTCTCTGCCGGAATCGTTCTTCTTGAAGTCTTCCATGTAATTGATTTTAAAATTAAAAGCGACCTTGAAACTATAAGCCGCTTAACTTAATGTCTTAAGATAGTCCGACTTACTAGCCTGCTTGCATTATACTCCTTGCAATAAATATGTCAAGTGGGATAATGAAGCAATAAGCATTAAAAGTTTCAAAACCATGGACAACAATATTGACACTACGCCAAAAGACGTCTTTTTGTATCTCCTGAACATTCTCACTTTTTACATCAGCGTCATCGGCTTTATCATTCTTTGCGTACAGTATATTTCAGCCCTTTTCCCGGACCCTCTCAGTTTTTATTACTCCAGGGTGGCGGGAGCCGTGCGCATAGCCTCTTCAATTCTCTTTGTGGCCATTCCCGTTTATGTGCTGACCTCTTGGCTTTTGGGCAGGGACCTGAGGCAGAATCCCAAAAAGAGAGAGATGGGGCTGAGAAAGTGGCTGACCTACTTTACCCTGTTTGTTTCGGCCGTCACCATCATTGTCACCTTAATTATGGTGGTCAACAGCTTTTTGTCGGGAGAGCTGACTATACAGTTTTTATTGAAAATCCTGACGGTCTTGCTGGTGGCAGCCGCGGTATTCGGCTATTACATTTGGGACTTAAGGAGGAAGGACCAGGAAACTTCAAAAAAGCCCAAGTTCCTAGCCTGGCTTTTGGCAATGGTGGTGCTTGGCAGCATAATAGCCGGTTTCTTTATCATCGGCACTCCGGCTGAGCAAAGAGACAGGCGGTTTGACGAAAGAAGGACATCAGACCTTCAGCAACTTCAGTGGCAGATAATAAATTACTGGCAGCAGAAGGACGAGCTGCCCCAAACCTTGGCCGATCTTCAAGACAGCGTTTCCGGATTTGTCGCGCCCACTGACCCCGAAACAGAAGCTTCTTACGAATATAATATTCTGGGAGAGCTTTCTTTTGAGCTGTGCGCCGAATTTGAAACTTCCAGCAAGGAGTTTATGGAGAGCTATCGGAAAACTCGCGATCAAAGCTGGGAGCACGAAAAAGGAAAGATCTGTTTTAAAAGAACCATTGACCCTGATCTTTACAAGTCGGAGAACAGGGTATTAAAAGCCGTACCCGTGCGGGATTAATTAAAACATTAAAATGGGAGAAGGGTGGGCAAACAAAAAAAGGCGCCTGAGAAGAGACCGCAGGAGGGGCAGAAACAGGAAAAGGTCAGGAAAAAAATAGAAAATCCTCTTAAAACAATACTCGAGGCTTCGCCTCCTCGGACTTTTGGGTTGGACATAATTCTTAAAAAACACTAAAATTAAGGTAGTTTTATGGATGTATTCAACGCCATTAAAACAAGGAAAAGTATCAGGGGGTACAAGCAAGACGAGGTGCCGGAAGACAAATTGAACAAAGTTTTGGAGGCTGCCAGGCTGGCTCCCTCGGCCCATAACGCCCAAGATTGGAAGTTTGTGGTGGTCAAGGATTCTGCCAAAAGGGAAGCCTTGGCCAAAGCTGCTAGCCAGCCTTTTATCTCGCAGGCCCCTGTAGTTATTGCGGCGGTCGCCTTAAGCCCGAAACGCTTCATGCCTTGCGGGGTACCAGCCTATGCCGTTGATCTGGCCATTGCCGTTGACCATATAACCTTGGCGGCAGTGGAAGAGGGGTTGGGTACTTGCTGGATAGGCGCTTTTTCTCAGGAGAAAGTAAAAGAAATCTTGAATATTCCCGAAGATTGCCAGGTGGTAGCTTTACTGCCTTTGGGTTTTCCGGCCGATTCCGGCCGTCCCAAGTCCAGGAAAGAGCTCAAGGAAATAATCTCTTACGACAGCTTTTAAAATGAACCCCGTTAGAAACTAGTACTACGGGGCATAGAGCAGTTAATAAGAACAAGGTCGGATAACAGATATAACTTAAGCCAGACTTCGCGAAAAGAATTTTATAAGATAAAATTTTTTCGCCTCTGGTTTCTAACAGGGTGGAAGAGGAGGAATTCGAAAAACTGGTGGCCGAAGCCTTGGATGAACTGCCCGAATCAATCCAAAAGAAAATGGACAATGTTGAGGTTACCATTGAAAGGGGTTCTACGAGAGGGCCTTATTTGGGCCTCTATCAAGGAGTTCCCAAAACCGCTTATGGCAGGGGATTCGGTATGGTATTGCCTGACAAAATAACCATTTTCCAGCTGCCCCTGGAAAGAACGGCCCGTTCCCGCCAGGAACTGAAGGAATCCGTCAAAAACGTAGTTTGGCATGAAATCGCCCATCATTTCGGTTTTGGCGAAAAAGAAGTGAGGAGGCTTGAGAAAAAAAGAAAGAAATAATTTCAGACTATGGATAAAGTCTTATATCTTAAAGATTTCAATAAACTGGAAGATGCCGCCAAAAAAGTATTGGATGGTTTTTATCTTCCAGGTTCCCAAGTAATAGTCAAGATTCATTTTGGAGAACCGGGCAACGAGACCGCTTTCAAGCCGGAAGACATAAAGCCGTTGGCTGAAGCCATGAAGTCTCTTAATCTGAAGCCGGTGTTTATTGACACTCCCGTCAGGTATAGCTCTCCCCGGAATACCGTGGAAGGATACGAAAAAGTGGTTAAAGACAGGGGTTTTGACAAGCTTGGCGAGTTTATTATTTCCGACAATTATATAAAAATAGAAACCAAAGATTTTACAGCCGAGGTCTGCCGCGAACTGGCGGAAGCGGAAAATGTTTTGGTTGTTTCTCACGTCAAAGGCCATTCCTGCTCTGGCTTTGGAGGAGCGGTTAAGAATCTGGGCATGGGAGGGGTTAGTAAAAACACAAAGGCCGTAGAGCACACTTTGGGCCAGCCGGTTTTCGTGTCAGAGTGTACTGGTTGTGGTACCTGCGTGGAATATTGTCCCTTTGGCGCCATAACTATCAAGGAGGGTAAGG
>CAYPPH010000028.1:0-6521 GCA_964412565.1 uncultured Candidatus Saccharibacteria bacterium | reverse complement strand
TTGTCGCTTGCTACAATATCCTTGATTTGATAACTTTTTTTACAGTGACGGGAGGAGAAGAACTTAGAGCCTGGACCCTGAAAAAGGGGGGTACAGCTCCTGAAGCTGGCGGCCGGGTTCACACCGATTTCCAAGAAAAATTCATCAAGGCCGAGGTAATAAACTGGCAGAAGCTGGTGGAGGCGGGCTCGTGGCCAAAAGCCAGAGAAAAGGGCTGGCTGCAGACCGCCGGTAAAGAATATGTAGTCCAAGACGGAGACGTTATCGAGTTTAAGATATAACCATGAGGAATTACGAATTAACTTACCTAATCCCCGCTTCCTTAACGGAAGAAGAGCAAAAAAGAATCTCGGAAAGTATTGCTTCCTTTATCCAAGAGAAGGGAGGAGTTTTAAAAGAGGGGGGGATACCCATCAAAAGAATACTGCCTCAAAGGATAAAACAACACGGAGAAGTATTTTCTGTTTCCATTTATTTTTACGCCAACCCCGACAAACTGCAGGAAATCCGGGAAAAACTCAGAGCGGAAAAAAATATTATCCGCTTCATAATGACGATCAAAGAAACGCCGTCGGCTCACAAGCCCATTAGAAAAAGGACTAAAGAAGAACCTCGAAAAAAGGTCGACTTAAAAGATATTGAGGATAAAATTGAAGAAATACTTAAGGAATAATCCAAATACATATGAACCTGAATAAAGTTTTTTTAATAGGAAATCTGACCGCCGACCCCGAACTGAGAAGCACGTCCTCCGGTCAACAAGTCTGCAATTTCCGACTGGCCACTAACCGCATCTGGAACGACCGCAAAACAGGACAGCAGCAAAAAGAAACCGAATTTCATACTGTGGTCGCTTGGGGAAAATTGGCCGACATAGCCTCCAGGTTCCTAACTAAAGGATCTTTGGCTATGATTCAAGGAAGACTGAGGACTCGTTCCTGGCAGGATCAATCCGGTCAAAAAAAATTCAGGACTGAGATAGTGGCCGAAACCCTGCAATTGGGGCCCCGAAGTACCAGAAGCGGCGAGACAGCTGACAGCCAGGACCAAAACAAAGAAGCCAAAGAAGATATTCCCATTATTGAGGAGGGCAACGAAGAAATTGATCCAAAAGATATACCATTCTAGAAATTCCCCCGACCCCCGGCTTAAGAAACCTTTGATTTCTTACGTTACTTCGTTCCTATTTTCCAATACGGGAGAATTTCAAAATTTATGAAATAAATTTTTTATGGATTGCTATTTTTGCAAAAAAAATATTCAGGAGGTTGATTTCAAGGAAACAGATTTGCTCCGCCGTTTTATATCGGGCATGGGCAAAATCAGGCCCAGAAAAAAAACCGGCCTTTGTGCTAAGCATCAAAGAAAAATGTCTAAGGCCATAAAGCGGGCCAGGCATTTGGGACTGCTTTCCCCATCCAGAAAATAACCAAACAAAAACAGACCGTTTCCGGCCTGTCTTGATTCTTCTTGTTATTCAGCTATGCTTTTCAGTATAGCTGTTTCTATTTTTTTGGCTTCGGGCTTGTTCTCTTTTAAAAACTTTTTGGCTCCTTCCACTCCCTGACCGATTTTCTGATCTTCAAACTGGAACCAGCTGCCGCTTTTTTTGATTACGCCTTCTTTCAAGCCAGCGTTCAAAATATCGCCAAGATGGGAAATGCCCTCGTTGTAATATATGTCAAATTCGGCTGTCTTGAAGGGAGCAGCCACTTTGTTCTTGACTATTTTAGCCCTAACGCGAGAGCCAACAATACTTTCGCCCTGCTTTATCTGAGCAATTCTCCTTAAGTCAATCCTAACAGAGGCATAAAACTTCAAGGCCAATCCGCCCGGTGTTGTTTCCGGATTGCCGAACATCACTCCGATTTTCATCCTGGTCTGGTTCAAAAAGATGACCGAGGTCTTGCTTCGGGATACAACACCGGAAAGCTTTCTTAGAGCTTGAGACATTAATCTGGCCTGCAGTCCGATGTGTTGATCACCGATCTCCCCCGCTATTTCTGCTTTGGGCGTCAGGGCCGCCACGGAATCGATAACAATAACATCCACTTCCTCCGACCTGACAAGAGTTTCAACAATCTGTAAAGCTTGTTCGCCCGAATCCGGCTGAGAAATCAGGAGGTCTTCCACATTGACTCCTATCCTTTTGGCATAATCGGGATCCAGGGCGTGCTCAGCGTCAATAAAGGCGGCTACTCCCTTGCTCTTCTGGGCTTCAGCGCATATATGCAGAGCCAACGTGCTCTTTCCCGAGCTTTCGGGCCCGAATATTTCAATCACTCTGCCCCTAGGAACTCCTCCCACTCCCAAGGCAACATCCAAGGAAATGGAGCCTGTCGGAATGACGTCCACGTCCACCGCTCTCACGTCTCTCAGTTTCATAATGGAGCCTTCGCCAAATCTCTGCTTAATCTCGGCAACGGCTTCCTGAAGATCTCTTTTTTCTCCGCCAGCTGACGGATTTTTTTCCTTCTTTTTTGCCATGATTTTCTCTACGAATTACTAATTTTTACGAATATACGAATCCTCCATTCTATTTTAACATTTTTAAATATTTTCGTATATTCGTAAAGAATTCGTATTCCGTAGCGTATTAAACTTTTTTCCATCCCTCGTCCTCCTGGTTTTCTTCCTGGCCACCAGCAAGAATCTCCCTGGGTTTAGCGCCTTCTCCCGGCCCCACCACTCCTTTTTCCTCCAGCATGTCAATTAATCTCGCGGCCCTGGCATACCCTACTCTCAACCTTCTCTGCAGAAGAGAGGCCGAAGCTTTCTTTGATTCAATTACCACTTTTCTCGCTTCTTCGTAAAGAGGATCTTCTTCTCCGCTCATGAAATCGACGCTTCCTCCTTCTTCCAGAGTTTTTTCCAAGCTGTCAGTCAGCCCCGTCTGCCCAAGCAGGTTTCCGCCAGAGGAATCGGCAGTAATTTCTGGTTTTTGCTCTTCTTCTCCGCCAGCTGGCGGATTCTCGCTTTTGATGAATTTAACCACCTTTTTTACCTCTTTGTCTGAAACGTAAGCTGCTTGCGCCCTTCTGGGTTTGGAAATTTCCGCAGAAAGGAAAAGCATATCTCCTGCTCCCAGAAGCTTTTCGGCTCCGGCTGTATCCAAAATGGTTCTTGAGTCAACCTGGGAAGCGACCTGGAAAGTAACGCGCGAGGTAATATTGGCTTTAATTAAACCGGTAATCACCTCCACCGACGGCCTTTGGGTGGCCACAATCAAATGAATGCCCACGGCTCTGGCCATCTGAGCCAACCTCACAATACCAGCCTCAATCTCTCTGCCCCGAGCAGCCATCAAATCGGCCAGCTCGTCGACTATGAGGACGATGTAGGGCATGGATTCTTCTCCTTGTCTTGTCATTATTTCATTGTAGGCAGCCAAATCTCTGGCTTTAGCGCCAGACAACACTTCAAACCTCCTTTCCATCTCCCCTATAAGCCACTTGAAAGCGTTGACTGACTTTTGGGCGTCAAAAATTACCGGCGTCAAAAGGTGAGGCAAATCGTTGTAAACCGGGAACTCTACTCTTTTGGGGTCAATCAGAATGAAACGCAAGGTTTCGGGCGAGTTCTGGTATAAAAGGCTGGTAATGATGGTGTTAAGACAGATGGTTTTTCCCGTACCAGTGGAACCGGCCACCAGCATGTGAGGCATCCTACCCAAATCGGCAAAAACCGGGGAACCGGCTACATCTCTGCCCAAAACCAGAGTAAGATTTGATACTGAGTTCTGGAAATTCTGATGCTCCAAAAGGTTTCTCAGCCTAACCACGGTCCTCGTCTTATTGGGCACTTCAATGCCCACCAAAGGCCTGCCAGGTATTGGAGCTTCTATTCTGAGAGGATGGGCAGCTAAAGCTAGGGAAAGATCGTTGGAAAGAGCGGTTATCCTGTTCAGCTTCACCCCCTCGGCAGGTTTCAAGGTATACTGGGTTACGGTGGGCCCAATATTAACTTCGGACATTTCCACTTGAATGCCAAAGTTCTGAAGAGTTCTCTTGATGATAGCCGAATTAATTCTGATGTCACCTGCCGTAGGCACTCCCTTGTCGCTCTCCAGCAGATCCAGAGGCGGAAAATGATAATCCTTGCCAGCCAGAGTGCCTGCGGGTTTTGGCTTCAACTCCAATTGAGAGCTCAGTTCTTTTTGCGCGGGGACTGCTGATGGCTGACCACCGTAATTGGCTTGAGGCTCCAAGGGTTTTACCTTAAATTTTGGACCGAATATCTTCTTTATCAAAGGGGTTTCCTCCTCCCCAGTTTTCTTTATCTTCACCTCTTCTTTCTTTTTGGGCTTGTACAAAAACTTCCAAATAATGGCCAGGCCTATCAAAGTCATGGCGGCGAAAATAATCTGGGTGGCAATGGCGCCAAAGGCCTTCAAAAGTGGCCAAGAAATAAGGTAGCCCAGCCACCCCCCCTGCCTGACTTCATGGTTTAACAATTCAAAAGTTCCGCTGATTCCGAGGATAAGCAAGACTAAGGCCAGAGTAATAGGCCACTTGTTTTTGTATTTGAAGCCGAAAAGGGCCAAACCCCCTAAAATCAAAAGTACTGGCAGAGCGAAAGCCGCTTTGCCGAGCATAAAGGTAAAACCTTTCATAAAAAGCTCTCCGCCCTTGCCAGCCAAGCCGAAAAAGGAAAGGGTTACAATAATGGCAGCCAAAAGGAGCACCCCTCCATATACCAAGCGCTTAATTTCCTCGGGCAAAGCAAAACGAGAGGGCTTATTGTGCCTCCTCGGCATATCCGCCGATGAGGCGGATTTCTTTGAATTTTTCTTTTTCTTTTTTCTGGCCATTACTCTTTAGCTGACTATATTTTACCCCGTTAGAAACGTATTCACAAGAGCATTACGATATTTTTAAAATATTGTAGTTAAACAATAAACAAAGAATATATTTTAGGTCACAGAAAAAATTATCTCTAAATTTTTTCTGTCCAAATGTTTCTAACAGGGTTTACCACGGCCAAGCTATCAAATAAAAACAAAACCGGACCCGGAATTATCCGAGCCCGGCTCCAAAAGTTTGCTCATTTCTTTTTCTGAAAGCCCGTGCCGGCAGGTATCAATTTTCCTATAATTACGTTCTCTTTTAAGCCCTTGAGCTTGTCTTCTCTGCCTTCCATAGCCGCCTTGATAAGTACGCGGGACGTTTCCTGGAAAGAAGCAGCCGACAAGAAGCTTTCCGTGGTCAAGGCCACTTTGGAAATACCCAAAAGAACCGGCTGAAAAGTGGCGGGGTTGCTTTTCAGTTTCTCATTCTCTTCGGCCGCCCGGGAAAGCTCCACCACTTCCCCGCAGCTATAAGAGCTTCCTCCCGCATCCTTTATCCTGACCCGGGAAAACATCTGCCTGACAATTACCTCAACGTGCTTGTCATGAATGACAGCTCCTTGGGAAACGTATATCTTTTGAATTTCCTTAACGATGTAGCGCTGGGTATCCTCTTTGCCGACTTGTTTGTGCAATTCCTTGAGGTCCAAATGCCCCTCGTAAAGCTGCTGACCCTTCTTGACTTCATCTCCTTTCTCCACCCAAATCGCTTTTTTTAAAGGCACCTGATATTCAAATATTTCTTCAGTTTTTTTATTTTTGGCTGTGTGGACCAGTGGAACTTTTGAGCCTTGAGCTTTGGATTTTATTTTAATGACTCTCTCTGGGGTAATATCAATCACTTTTCCCTCAACCTGAGAGATGGCGGCTTTACCAGACGGCACTCTTGCTTCAAAAACCTCCTCCACCCGTGGGAGACCCTGAGTAATATCGCCTCCCTCAGCCACGCCTCCCGTATGGAAGGTTCTCATAGTCAGCTGGGTGCCTGGCTCCCCTATGGCTTGGGCCGCCATAATTCCGACGGCCTCCCCCATCTTGACCAACTGGTTGTTGCCTAAATCCCATCCGTAGCACTTCTGGCAGATCCCGCCTATCGTTTTGCAGGACATAGGAGAACGAACCCTTATCTTTTCTATTTCCTCAGAGTCAATGATGGTATGAGCTTTGGTCCAGTCAATAATCTCGCCTTTTTTGACCACACCTTTGATATCCTCCAGGGAAACCCGGCCGATAATCTTGAAAAGCAAATTCTGGCCGAGATCCTTGGCGTCCTTCTTGTAAATAACAATGCCTTTTTGGTCTTTACAGTCCTCTTCATTCACCACCATATCATGGGAAACGTCAATCAAGCGGCGGGTCAGATATCCTGCAGCCGAAGTTCTCAGAGCCGTGTCAGCTGTACCTTTTCTTGCTCCGTGGGTGGAAATAAAATACTCCAAGACGTCAAATCCCTCTTTAAAGGAGGATCTAACGGGCAGCTCCAGAATTTCACCGGCGGGATTTGTCACCAATCCCTTCATACCGGTCATCTGGACTACCTGCGACCAGGTGCCCCTGGCCCCGGAATCAATAATAGCTTTAACCGACCCCAAAGGCGGCAGGCTCTGAACGACCTTCCTTTCTATTTCCGCTTTGGTTTTCTGCCAAACTTCTATAGTCTGAGCAGTCTTTTCCT
>CAYPPH010000027.1:0-6594 GCA_964412565.1 uncultured Candidatus Saccharibacteria bacterium | reverse complement strand
AGAAGGGATTCAGGATTGAAGTAATCAGGTGATGCTATGAAAGTAATCTACGAACCCAGAGGGAGGGCAGCCGAATTCGCACCCCTAGCCGAGCTCTGTGATATTGAATGTGCCTAGTTTGATATAACTACGAGTTGAGTAGCTGATTGTTGGTAGAATGAGCAGCAGCCCAAAGACCATAATTTGAATCACATTCCGGCAGCTTCTCATATTGTGGCTCCTTTTATTGGTCTAAAACGAGCCTGGGCCGGTAGGATTGTTTGGGGTCTATTGGTTAACTGGTTAAAACTTATTTACCGGTCTCCTCTAGTGAACCGTTCCTTAAATACTCCATTTGTTTGGTCCAAGGCAGCCCATACGCTGTGTGATGGTCATAAGGGCCGAAATAAACCTTGTAATGATGGGCTTTCTTGCACTTCGGGCAGCGAAGATTAAAAGTTAAAACCCCATCTCCATCTCCAACATCTTCCATCCTGACAAATTCTATGCTGCTATTTTGGTCGCACCCTTCGGGGCACCGGAATGTTATGTAGTGATCCCCTACAACTGAAATCTCTGGGATGGTATTCTTTGGGCAGTTAGGCACCTCTCTGTGTTCCTTTATTTTCATATCAGCCCTCCCACATTAACATGGACGGTATTATGTGTCATTGTATCAGGAATTATAATGCAACTCAAGATATTTAAATCAGCCCCCTAAATTCTTCTTGGTGATGGTGTGGCCGACGTAACCTTCTACAACTCATTCGATGATATGATGGACGACCTCGGCAAGGCCATGAAACAGGCCGATTCCAGGGTCACCAACGAACACAGGAGATATCGCCCGGGGGACATAGTTGTGAGCGATTCGGGCTACGGCTTCCTCATCTTCAACGACCTCCAGGACATCGAGAAGCTTGTCGGCGAGAACCTGCGGAAATATGGAGACGATTACGAGGACGAGGGCATCTACACGCTCGACCTCTACAGGGAGCCGCACATGAGATACTACTGCTTCTCCAAGAGCTACAGCGAAATGTGCCCGGAGGGCGAATACGGGGATTTCCACATCTCGCAGGGGCTTTTCAGGATTCCCAGATACGTGTTTGAGGAACTCAAGAAGAAGGGGTTCAGGCTGGGTGATGGGATTGAAGGACAGGGAGATTGACGCCTACATAACCAGTAAAATTCAGAAGAGGGGAATAACGCTTTACGACATCATAGGCGGGCCCTCAGTGGACCCCGAACCCTGCAACTGGGAAAAGTCGTTCCCCGAAAGGGTTCGCTCCAATAGATTTTCGACCGATTATTCAGACACCAGGCTTTGCGAACTGCTGACCGAGGGTGAATTTGACCCTGACAACCCTTACAAGAGACTGGCCATCCCCATCAAGGACCTTGTCCGCTACTGGTGGAATAATATTGCGGATCAGGAGGCCGTGATTGAGGAGATATTCGACGCAATAATGACACATTACAAGGACAGCCTGCTTCCAGAGGAACCGGAGGAGGAACGGCCTGATTACTCTGACGCCTTTGATCAGGTTGTGGAAGTTATTTGATATGTATTTAAATACAACCTCTAACAAATATTAAGTGAAGTGAACGAACTGTCTGAAAGTTTTTCACCTCACACACATCACCAAATAGTGAAATGGCTTTTTGAGCTGTGAGGTGAACATTTTAGTTTGTTTTCTGAGTTTTCCTCTCGCAAATCCTTTCTCTCTGCTCTCACACAGAAGCTCGCTCCGAGAATATAACAGTGTTATGTCGTCATAGCTGGATTCTGGAAGCCCATAGCGAAGCCAACCTATGTTCCGGCTCCAATCTTACCAATTCTGGTAATATGCCACTCTTATAAAAACTTATAAATATTGTTACTATCATATTAAACATGAAATGTGCGAGATGTGGCTATGAGTGGAGAACTCGTGTAGATTCTCCAAAAGCGTGTCCGAGATGTAAAACACGGCTCGATTATAATATAGGTCGATGATGATGGAAGAAACCGAGCTTAAGATGATACTTTCGGACAGTTTGAGAAGATGTGGGTATTTTGTTGAACCCGAAGTATCGATTGACCAATACAACATCCCAGATTTTAGGGTTACAGATCTGGCAGCATTATCAAAATATTTCTATGTTGAGTGCAAAGGTTCTAAATTTAGTAGAAGAGCTCTTTTGGAACAGATAGGTAGATATGACTCAAAGACACCACAGAAAATATATGTTGCTGTTCCTCTAAATGTAGTTGATAGAATTTTAAGCACCATAAAATACTTCAGACCCAATATCGGAGTTATTGGTGTCTCTAGAAATTTTCCTTTTAGTCATCATGTAATGTATGAGCCATATCCTGTACAAACATGTTTGCCTTTTTGCCTAGCCTCCCATAGAAGAAATCGAGTCATTCCAAAAATTAATTTAGAGTTAGAGCCCTACAAGTCTATATATGAGGCAATTAAAAAACAGAAGAAACCAATGAGTGCTAGACAAATAGATAGAATGGTAAAAACCGATTTCTTAACCCCAATATCTACTTTGCTTTTCTTTATGTATAGACGAGGGTATCTGAAACGAAGAAAGAGGTATTTCCCAAGTAGAAGAATATCTGTATTTGTTTACTGGATTGATAAACCATAAGAAGGCAAGCAGCCTTTCCATTTTCCGTCTTACGCTTACCCCTTCCTCAGCTTCTTAAATCCTTTAAACAAAATCCATCTCTCTAAACTAAAGGGAGGTGGATGCATGAGCCAATACACTCTCGAAACCGATCAGGAGCTTCGCGTCATCGAGAACCCCTACGACGGCTATCGCGGGGTAGGAATCCGCAAGTCGGTCAAAGCCCCTTCGGAAACGCTGAAGAATCACGTGAAGGCCTTCGCGGACTTCAAGGGCAGCATCGAGCTGCTCCTCCAGGAATTCCACAACCAGCTCCGGGCACAGGAGCACGAGATAGACCAGCAGATAGAGCACAACTGCTGGTGGCTCGGAGAAATGAAGAACTACTCCTGGGGCCACAATAAGATGCTCGACGAGAAGCGCCTTCTCTACATCAGGCAGAACGACGCTTTAAAAAGGGAGCGGAGAAGCCTTCGCTGGAACTGGCTCAAGGAAAAGAGAACGCTTCTGAAGGACAGGCTGGACGCCGAGAGGGAGCTGAGCCCATTCGCCAAGCTTTTTTAGGGGCGGCGCCAATTCACCCTTATGAGCGAGGCGATAGAGGACCTTATCCGCAGGCTTGAGCCGCTAATAGGCAGGCAGGCGGCGCACGCCTACCTTCGGGACTACAACGCCAGCCGCTTCAATCCCACATGGAAGAAGCTCATCGAGCAGGAGGTCAAGGAACTCGCCTACCGCTACGACATGGACAACCAGATAATCCTCTACCCGGTTCCGAAACGGGAGGACGTCGTAGGCGAATATCCGCTCGGCTGGTGCTATTATGGCCGCTACCCGATGAACGCGGAGTTCGGATTGAGGGACCAGGATTTCATCAAGCACGTGGGGATCTTCGGAGCGACCGGAGCGGGAAAAACCAACACCGCATTGCAGCTTATCCGCCAGCTCTGCATAAAGGGAAAGCCCTTCCTTATCCTCGACCCGAAGGGGACGTGGCAGTACATAATCAGGAAGCACTGGGCGAATAATGTGAAGCTGCTCCAGTTCGGCTCAGCCCATGCGCCGTACACCTTCAACCCTTTCACTCCCCTCCCGGGGCAGGACCAGGACGATTTAATCGCCTCTGTGGTGGAGGCGGTTTGCGTCTCACAGTATCTGGGGTTCGGCGCCAAGCGCCTCCTTCAGGACGCATGCTACGCCGCCAGGGAGAAGGGCGGGCTCACGTTGAAATCCGTGTATGGCGAGTTCCGCTCCCTTGACAGGAAGGGCGCAAAGAAAAGCCTGTGGGCCGACTCGACCGAGAGGGCGCTGAAATCAGCCACAACCGGAATAATGGGCCACGTCCTCAACTCCCCGGACAACATCCCTTTCAACAAGCTCATGTCCTCCCAGGTCGTGCTGCTGCTTAACAAGCTAAGGCACGACCCGGATGCCGTGGCCCTTGTCATGGCCCTCATGCTCAGCAGGGCCTACGCCTTCAGGGAACTCGCCGGGGTCAAGGATTCCTTCGAGAACCTGATCATGCTGGAAGAGGCGCACGTGCTGTTCAATGCGGAAAAGGCCGGCAAGGAGAAGGGAATCGAATCGCTCGTAAGGGAAGGCAGGGAGTTCTCGCTCGGCATAATACTGGTCGAGCAGAACCCCGGAAGCGTTCCGAGCAACATCCTTGGAAACCTCAACACAATAATCTCGCTCAACCTCGGGAATTCCGAGGACATCGGCAGGGTGGCCACGGCCATGGTTCTGCGGCCCGACGAAAGGCAATATCTGGGACAGCTCGAAGTGGGGCAGGCCGTATGCAGGGTCAAGGACAGGTTCAGGGAAAAGGTTCTCGTGAAGGTGAACTTCGAGAGCATGGACAAGACCCCGCTCTCTCCGGAGGAGATAAAATCCCGCAACGGGGATTTCGTGTCTCCAGTGGAAACACAGGGGTATGAATCGGAATCAGAAGAGGCTCTGGCGGGGAGGGTCAAATTAGCGCCTTTGGACAGGAAGATTTTGAGGTATCTCAAAATCAATAACGGCACTAATTTGCGCAATCTGAACATATCGTTCGGCCTT
This sequence comes from uncultured Candidatus Saccharibacteria bacterium, assembly GCA_964412565.1. GTDB lineage: Bacteria > Patescibacteriota > Minisyncoccia > Minisyncoccales > MHMH01 > CAYPPH01. The sequence goes on along the minus strand of CAYPPH010000027.1, from coordinate 1,929 downwards.
GACTACGGTCAGACCAGAAGGATAAAGAAAAGGCTTGTTAATCTGGGATTGATTGATGTTGTTGAGAGGGTTCCGACGGCCGCCGGTTCGGAGACAAGGCTTGCGCTTACGAAAAAAGGCATTGATTTTCTGGACAGTCTCGGCGATGCCAGGAAACTTGGAGGGGAATGGCACCGCTCCGCCGTGGAGAGGGTCGCCTCCCATTACCGAAAACAGGGATACACAGTCCTGCTGGAGCACAGGGGCATGGACGCCTATGTCGTCGAACTCGGGCTCGGGATAGAGGTGGAATCGATGTCAGGAACCAAGGATGTGGTGAGAGCGGTGTCCAACATCCATAAGGCTCTGAGAATCGTCAGCAGGGTGGAGTCGGTGGTGAAAGATAACAAGGCGAGTGAAAAGTTGCTTGAGGCTCTTAAAGAGTCCCCGCTGGAAAGCTTTGACGCCGTCAAAATTCGTCTTCTGGGGGAATATCGGAATCGTCCCAGGTGAGGAGCTCCCTTGCGGCCTCTGCCAACACTCCGGCCTGCGCCGCTGTCAGGGCGCTTTCCACGTAATCGTCGCTCTCCCAGGCCCTCCTTGCGGAGACCTTGGCGGCGCCCAGGGTCCCGTATCCAAGTATTCTGGCCAGAACGCCCATTTCATCCCTCCTGTTATATCGAAATTATAAATCTGCCCTGCCGAAAAGTCAATTATGGGATTCTTTGGCTGGTTGAAGGAAATGTTGAAGCTCGCCCTCTTCGCCGCCTGGCGGTGGGTCGTCAGGTGGTATAGGGGCAAGCCCAGGCGTGAGGATTATGTCGCAGCCAGGCGCCCGATTTCGTCTCCGCGGGTCAGCAGGGAATACACCCCAAGGCATCGGCCCCCTCCCACCCTGCCGTCCGAGAATCCCGTGTATACCGTCAGGCACCCCAACAACGAATGCACGGCAGGGAATTACCAAAAGGCCAGGGGAATCATCTACGGCAACGACTTCGCCGACCCCTACCAGCGCGTCAGGGCATCCTCAAGGGATTATCCCGCCAACGGCATCAGGCTCTACACGCCCGAATCGCCCTACAGGGGCAAGCTCAACAGCCTTTACGACAACATAAACAACATAATCTACCGCAGGAAGCGCAGGCGGGAGGACTATATATAACACTGTTATATGCAAACAGCACAAAGCGAACAACCGATAACTTTAAATACCTGATGGTTCAAGTATTATCAAGGCAAATATGACGGCCTTTCGGATGGTGACGGGAATGACCGATGAATACCGCTTCGGGGAGAACGTGACGCTCAGGGAGGCACTGAGCAGGCTGTATAAAGACCACGGCGAAGTCGGCCTTGAGATAAACCGCTGCGGAAAGGAGGTCATAATCAGGCCAAGGAGGGATTGGGAATGTCCAGGTTGGAGAAGGTGAGAAGGCTCTTCGGACTCAGGGAGGATCAGGGATACCTGAACCTCGACACGCATGCCGGCTACAGGAACAGGGCGCTTCTCTGAGGGGAAAGCGGCTCGCTATCAGCTATCAGTACGCCCAGTAACGCAGAAGAGAAATTCCATTGTTGACTGCACGCCGCCCCCAGATATGCACGCAGAGACATGCGTTTGCGGAATGCGGCGCGGGACCAACCGGCACTGCTCATACTGCATGGAGTTCAGGGAGATGCAGGCTATAGGTGAGGTTTGATGCCGATACTCAGGGTTTCAAGGTGGGGAAGGCACAAGGTGATAGTTCTGCCAAAGCGGCAGGGCATAGATGCCATGTTCGAGGTGGGCGAGCTCGTCCTTGTTGAAAAGGGGGAGTTCGTTCCCGCTTCCAGGCTGGTGAAAAAATGATCGCCAGTAAACCAATCCAAGACATAAAGCAGACCCTGAAAACGAAGATAATCCCAATGCTCCCGGTAAATGAAGCTCTCCGCAACTCAGTGAGGGAAGAG
>CAYPPH010000026.1:0-6610 GCA_964412565.1 uncultured Candidatus Saccharibacteria bacterium | reverse complement strand
AGTCCTGAACCCTTTAGAGAACTTAAGCTCCCCAAGGAAAAAAGATATAAATTAAGCAAAGAGAAACCGGATTTGCCTGAAGACAAAGTGGCTCAGGAAAGCCAGCTGACCGAAGGAGAGATAATCGATGTCATCTCTTCCGAGGTTAAAAAAAGAAAGGAATCGGTGGTAGAATACGAAAAGGGAGACAGAAAAGATTTGGCTGAAAAAGAGAAGAAGGAAATAGAAATTCTGCAAAAATATCTACCAGAGCAAATGTCAGAAGAGGAAATTAGAAAACTGGTCAAGGAAGCTATTGAAAAGACGGGAGCCTCCAATCCTAAGGATATGGGCAAGGTTATGGGAGCTTTAATTCCCCAAGTCAAAGGTAAAGCCGATGGCTCCCTTGTTTCTAAAATTGTCAAAGAATCATTAAGTCCAAAGGAATAGAATGGCTAAAAATCACGTCATTTGCGGTTTGGACGTAGGCAGTAGCGCCGTTAAAACCGTGGCGGCGGCCATCAACGAAGAGAGCGGCGAGCTGGAAACCCTTGGCCGGGTTCATCTGCCCGTTTTCGGAGTCAGGCGAGGAGTAGTTTTTCAGGTTGAAAGCGTGGCCAAAAGCATCAGTGAGGCCTTAGCTCAACTTCAGTCAAGCTGCGGCTACAAGATAGACGACGTTTATGTAAATGTCGGAGGCAGTCACATATTCTCCACTCCTTCGCACGGCACGGTTATTGTTTCCAGGGCCGACCAGCGGATTTCGGACGAGGACGTCCACCGAGTCATTCAGGCCTCCCAGGCTTTTTCTCTTCCCTCCAACCGGGAGATATTGGAAGTTTTTCCCCGTGAATTCGTGGTTGACGGACAGGGACAAATAAAGGAGCCGCAGGAAATGCAGGGTCTAAGATTGGAAGTTAACGTTCTTGCGCTTTGCGCTTTCTCCCCGTTTTTAAGAAATTTAACCAGCGCCGTTTTGAGTGCTGGTTTTCAAATATCCGACGTTACTCCCTCCTTCTTAGCCAGCTCTCGGGCGGTCTTAACCCCTCAACAGAAGGAACTCGGCGTTTGCTTGGTGGATATTGGAGGTGGCACTACCGACATTGCAGTATATGAGGAAGGCGACTTGGTGCATTCGGTCGTTCTGCCCATCGGGTCTGAAAGAATAACCAACGATTTGGCCATCGGACTGAAAACCGATGTTGAATTGGCGGAACAAATCAAGAAAGAATTTGGCAGTTGCGTTTGGAGGGGCGGCAAGAAAATGGAAAAGATAGAGCTGCCGAAAGAAGAGGGTAACGGAGAGCCCTTAGTTTTTTCCAGGAAAATGCTGGTTAAGATTATAGAAGCCAGGGTTTGTCAGATTTTCGACCAAGTGCAAAAAGAGCTAAAGAAGGTTCCTTTGAAAGGGTCTCTGCCGGCCGGTATCGTTTTAACAGGCGGAGGAGTCAAGCTTCCCAAAATCGTAGAGCTGGCTAAAAAAGAAATGAAGTTGCCCGTTAGAATGGGCAAAGCCCACGGATTAATAGGATTAGATGACGATATCTTATGGAGTACGGCCGCCGGATTGGTTCTGGCTGGTTCCGATTTTGAGGAGGAAGGCGGAGGAATGCCCGTCATAGGAAATGGCTTGATGAAAAAAGTCAAAAAAGCATTTAAAGTTTTTCTGCCATGAGCCTCAATACCAAGATAAAAGTAGTAGGCGTGGGGGGCGCCGGTTCCAATGCAGTTTCCCGCATGGTGACAGCCAGAATTCAGGGAGTGGAAATGGCGGTTATCAACTGCGATGCTCAGGATTTACAGAAAGCCAAAGCCAATCAAAAGTTACGCATCGGCCGTAACCTGACTCAGGGGCTGGGAGCTGGTATGAATCCTGAAATTGGCCGCCAGGCAGCCGAGGAAAACAAAGAAGAAATCAGCCAGCTATTGAGTGGGGCAGATATGGTTTTCATTACGGCCGGCTTGGGCGGAGGAACGGGAACGGGAGCCGCTCCAATTGTGGCTGACGTTGCCAAAGAACTTGGCGCTTTGGTGGTTGGCGTGGTAACCACACCTTTCTCTTTTGAAGGAAGCTATAGGGCTCAGCTGGCTAAAAAGGGACTGGAGGTTTTAAAAGGGAAAGTTGACACTCTTTTGATTATTCCCAACGACAAGGTTCTTTCTCAGGGAAACAAAAACAGAAGCTTGATTGAGGCTTTCTGGGCTTGCGACGAAGTCTTGAGGCAGGCGGTACAGGGAATTACTGACTTGATTCTGCTGCCCGGTATCATCAACGTCGATTTTGCCGACGTCAAAACCATTATGAAGAATTCCGGGCCCGCTTTCTTTGGAATGGGTAAGAGCAAGGGAGAGCAAAGAGTGGAAACGGCGGTTAATCTGGCCATAAACTCGCCTCTGCTTGATTTTTCCATCAAAGGAGCCAAAGGAATACTGTTTAATGTTTCCGGCGGAGACGATTTGAGCTTGAACGAAATAGACAGGGCCGCCAAAATCATCACCGAGCGAGCCGATTCCCGCGCCAGAGTTATTTTCGGAGCGGTCAACGACAAGAAACTTCAGAAAGGAGAAATGAAAATAACGGTTATTGCCACCGGATTCTAATTGTGGATAAGTGCCTCTTTCCAAGGAGATTGACAGGGTTTGACCCTGTCTTTTAGTTGAGGTAAAATACAATAATATTTTCATCTCCTTTTGCTCTTGAAAGGATTTTTTTATCTCAAACCAGTCGCTTCGCTTCTTGTGACTGCGAAGCAGTCAAACCAATATGGTAGAAAGTAAATTCAATAAAATAAAAAAAAGGGACGGTCGCATTGTCGACTGGGATCAAAACAAAATTACCGTGGCTATTGGCAAGGCGCTGGCTGCTACCGGGGAGGACCAAGAAAAAGCCGGGGAGCTTTCTGATAAAGTTGTTTCTGTTTTAAACGAAAGGCTGGCCGGCGCCATTCCCGAAGTGGAGCAGATTCAGGACGTAGTGGAGGAAGTATTCAAAAAAGAGGGCCTGGACGAGGTTTCTCAGGCCTACCATAACTACCGCCGCAAGAGAAGCGAAATCAGGGAAGCCAAATGGTGGCTTTTAAACCATCAAGTCAGAACCAAATTAACTCCCAATGCCCTCAGAGTTCTTGAGTCAAGGTATTTGAAAAAAAATGAGGCCGGAAAAATAGTGGAAACCCCCCAACAGTTATTCAGGCGGGTGGCCCAAAACATCGCCTCAGCCGAAAAATATTACAAGCAGGATATTACCGATGAGGAAATATTCAAGGTTGAAGAGAAATTTTACCGCATGATGGCCTCCCTGGACTTTCTGCCCAATTCTCCGACACTAATGAACGCCGGCAATTTTTTGCAGCAGCTCAGCGCCTGTTTCGTTTTGCCCGTCACTGATTCAATGGACGGAATCTTTGATGCCATCAAACAAACCGCTTTAATACATCAGTCGGGCGGGGGAACCGGTTATTCTTTTGCCAGATTAAGGCCGGAAGGAGACATAGTTAAGAGCACCCAAGGAGTGGCCTCCGGCCCTATCAGTTTTATGACCGTTTTTGACGCCGCCACCAATACCATCAAACAGGGAGGAAAAAGAAGGGGTGCTATGATGGGGATTATGAGAGTAGACCATCCCGATATCCTAAAGTTCATCACGGCCAAGGCGGAAGAAGGAATTCTGTCCAATTTCAACATATCCGTTACCGTAACCGACGAATTTATGGAGGCGGTGGAGAAAAACAGGGATTACAATTTGGTCAACCCGCGCAACAATCAGATTTGGGAGAAAATGAACGCCAAAAAGGTTTTTGACCTTATTACCCGCTACGCTTGGCTCAACGGCGAACCGGGTGTTATTTTTATCGATACCGTCAATAGGCACAATCCGACTCCTCAGTTGGGAGAGATAGAAGCCACTAATCCGTGCGGGGAACTTCCCCTTTTACCCTTTGAAAGCTGCAATCTGGCGAGCATAAACCTGGGAAATATGCTTAAAAAGAAAGACGGCAAATACGAGATTGATTGGCAGAAATTACGCAGGATTGTTTGGGACGGAGTGCATTTCTTAGATAATGTTATTGACGTAAATCGTTACCCCATTCCGGAGATAGAAAGAATGACAAAAGGAAACAGGAAAATTGGCTTGGGAGTTATGGGTTGGGCTGATGCGCTGGTTATGTTGGAAATTGCCTACGACTCGAAAGAAGCATTGAATTTAGCGGAAAAAATAATGAAATTCATTGAAGAGGAGTCCCACAAGGCTTCCGAGAAGATTGCCGAAAAAAGAGGTATTTTTCCTAATTATAAATACGGAATTTACGCTGAAAAAGGTTCTCTTTTGCGTAATGCCACCACCACCACTATAGCTCCCACCGGCACCATTTCCATTATTGGAGGATGTTCATTTGGCATAGAACCGTACTACGCTCTTTCTTTCACCAGGAAATACGTTTTGGGAGGAGAAGAGATGGTAGAGGTTAACCCTCTTTTTGAGGAAATAGCTAAAAGGGAAGGATTTTACTCAGAGGAATTAATGAAAGAAATCGCCCAAAAAGGATCCGTGAAAGACGTAGAAGGAGTGCCCTCAAAATGGAAGAAGATTTTTGTCACTGCTCTCGACATACACTACGAGGATCATATCAAAATGCAGGCTGCTTTCCAGAAATATACTGACAATTCCGTCTCAAAGACGATTAACTTTCCATTTTCCGCCACAGAGGAAGACATTAAATCAGCCTATTTAATGGCTTACAAATTGGGCTGTAAGGGGATTACCATTTACAGGTCCGATTCTCGCAAACAGCAAGTTTTAAACATTCAAGGCTCCAGCAAAGAAGAGCCGCCTCCATCTTCTCATGAGACAATTCCGGAAAAAGAAGTTCCGCCGGAACTAAGGGATCCTTCTCCCGATATTCCCGATTTGCCTCCGGGCAGCTGCCCCACCTGCAATATTTAAGGTATGATTTATGTATTAACGGGCAACGGTAAAGGGAAAACCACTTGCGCCCTGGGTATGGGCTTGAGAGCGGCGGGAGCCGGCTTCAATGTTTTAATGGTTCAATTCCTTAAGACAGGCGATTCGTCTGAAAATAAGATAGTCAAAAAAATCAAAAACTTTAAAATCAGGTCTTTTGGCAGAAAGGGCTTCGCTCCCTTTACCGAAAAGGACGCTGCGTTGGCCAGGCAAGGGTTTGATTTTCTAAAAAGAGAGGCCGAAAACCACCGCTTGGTTATCATGGACGAAATCAACGTAGCCATGAAGTATAAACTGATTGACGTTAAAAAAGTAATATCTTTTTTAAATAGCCAGGGCAAAAAGAGAGATATTGTTCTGACCGGCCGCTATTGCCCCCAAGAGATTATTAGAAAAGCCGATTTAGTGACTGAGTTTAAGGAAGTTAAGCATTACTTCAAAAAAGCCTGCCTGCGCAGGCAGGGCGTCAAAGCCAGAAAGGGAATAGAATTCTAAAAAATATGACAAGAATACTTGGTTTAATAGATATTTTAGCAGGGCTTTTGTTGGTGGTCGTTCCCTATGGCTTGGATGTTCCGCGCGGCATGATGATTGCTGTGGGCGTCATTCTGGCTGTTAAGGGGCTCCTTTTTATTATGAACTTTTTTAGTTGGATAGACGTGGCAGTGGGCATTTTGCTCATTTTTGCCATCACTTCTTCTCTTCCTATATATGTTTCAATCGGTCTGGCTGCTTTCTTGGGATTGAAGGGGCTGGCCAGCTTGTTCGCTTTCTCATGAATTCCTCCCGCACCTTTCTGTTTTTCTGCCTTTCCTTTGTAGCCGGCATATTTTTAAATTCACTTATCTTTGTTCCTCAGTTTGTCATACTGGGGATTTTAATTTTGGGAATTTTCTTGATAGCTCCTTTTTGGAATTACAAAAAATTAGTAGTCATCGGATTTTGTTTTTTGTCTCTAGCTCTGGGGGTCTGGCGCCATCAGTCGGCAGTCAACGGAATCTGGCAGCCAGTTAAGGGCGACGTTGATTTTATCGCAACAGTCACCAAAGAATCAGACGTCAGAGAAGATAACGTAAGATTGACGGTTGAAGCTGGGGAGTTGCCGGGCAAAATTCTGGTGACCCTGGGCCGTTATCCGGAATATAAATACGGCGACAGATTAAAAATCAGCGGCCGCTTGCAAGCTCCAGTCATATTCGACGATTTTAACTACCGGGAGTATCTGGCCAAAGACGGAATATATTCCGTTATGTATTATCCCGACGTCGAATACCTGGGAAAAGATGTTCGAGGTCTCACCTCGAAAATTTACGAGAAGATTTTGCGGTTTAAGGATAAATTAAGGGAAAGTATTTACAAGAACTTGTCGCCGCCCCAAAGCTCCATATTGGGGGCCATGATATTAGGGGACAAAAGAAGAATGCCAGACGATTTGAAAGAAAAACTCAATGCTACCGGTCTCAGGCACATTACGGCCATTTCTGGCATGCACGTTACCATACTTTCTGTAGTTTTGATGCAGCTTTTAATGGGTATTGGCCTTTGGCGGGACCAGGCTTTTTATTTTACCTTGTTATTTTTAGTTTTGTTTATCGTAATGGTCGGCTTGCCGTCATCGGCCGTAAGAGCCGGTTTGATGGCAGGCTCTTTTCTTTTGGCTCAGAAAAT
>CAYPPH010000025.1:0-6762 GCA_964412565.1 uncultured Candidatus Saccharibacteria bacterium | reverse complement strand
CCAGATATGCGAGACAATTGGAATGTCCGTGATCGCAGCGAGCTCGGCCAGCTCCTTTCTCTCGGCTCAGAAACTGGGAAGGCCGTCTTCCGGTCTGAGATTGGTTGTTTTGGCAGCCACTCTGATGCTGGTTTTCAATCCTCTGCTTTTAAAATGGGACGTGGGATTTCAACTTTCTTTTTTGGCGGTTTTGGGAATAATTTTTCTGAGCCCTCGCTTGAAATGGTGGCTGAGAAAGGTTCCCGAACAGAATTTCATCAACCTGAGGAGTATTCTGGCTATGACCATGTCCGCCCAGATTTTTACTTTGCCCGTTCTAATTTTTAACTTTGGCAGGGTTTCCCTGCTGGCTCCCTTGAGCAATGTTTTGGTCTTGCCTCTTTTGCCCTTTATCCTGGGCCTTGGGTTCTTAACCGGTCTGGCGGGAATAATTTGGCAGCCGCTGGGCTGGATATTCTCCTGGCCGGCCTGGCTTCTTTTGACTTACCTTGTGAAAATAATTGAGTGGTTTTCGTCTTTTCCCTTAGCTTTAATGTCTTTTTAGGAGGAGGTTTTAATATATGCTAAAATAAGATTAGAAATATGGCAGATTCAAAGAAAAAATTATCAGGCAAAGCTTGGGTGGTGGCGGTTGACATGGGTTACGGCCACCAAAGGGCGGCTTTCCCTTTAAAGGAGCTGGCTCCCCAAAAAGAGATTGTTAACGCCAATAATTATCCGGAGATCCCGGAAAAAGACAGGCAAATCTGGCACAACAGCAAAAAGTATTACGACCTCATTTCCCGTTTTAGGAGGATGCCTGTCATTGGCAAAATTGTTTTTGGCGTTTTTGACTGGTTTCAAAGAATTAAGGATTTCTATCCCAAACGTGACCTGTCCAAACCAAGTTTCCAACTGAAGCAGAACTTTTCCTTTATTAGCAAAGGATGGGGCAAGGATTTAGTCGACAGATTAAAAGAAAGGAAGTTGCCCATAATTTCCACATTTTTTACGCCGGCCTTCATGGCCGAATTTTTCAGTTATCCCAAAGAAATTTACTGTCTGCTTTGCGATACTGACGCTTCTCGGGCTTGGGCACCGCTTAATCCCCGAGAAAGCAAAATCAAATATTTGGCTCCCACTGTTCGTGCTGCAGAAAGAATGAAGCTTTACGGCGTTAAACCGGAAAACATATTCTTGACCGGTTTCCCTCTACCCCCAGAAAATATAGGCGGCAAGGATTTGTCGGTTTTAAAGGAAGACCTCAAAAACCGGCTGCTGAATCTGGACCCGGAAAAGCGCTATTTTAAAATGTACAAACCCCTGATCGAAAAATATCTGGGGAAAATGCCCGTTGTTTCCGATCATCCTCTAACCTTGATGTTTGCTGTCGGGGGAGCGGGCGCCCAGAAAATTTTAGGGATCAAAATCGTCAGAAGCCTGGCCAATAAGATTAAAAGGGGAGAGATAAAAATGATTCTGGTGGCCGGCATCAGGCGAGAGGTGAAAGATTACTTTGAGAGAGAATTGGACAAGCTGGGAATAGAGAAAAATGTTGAAATCATTTTTGAAGAAAAAATCAATGATTATTTTGAAAAATTTAACCTGGCTCTCAGAAAAACAGACATTCTTTGGACAAAGCCCTCGGAATTGTCTTTTTATTCCGCCCTGGCTTTGCCCATTATTATCGCTCCGCCAATCGGCTCCCAGGAGAAATTCAACAAAAATTGGCTGTTGAGGTCGGGCTTTGGAATTGCCCAGGAAAACCCCAAACACACCAGCCAATGGCTTTTTTACTGGCTGAAAAGAGGATACTTGGCCGAATGCGCCATGGAAGGTTTCATTGAGGGAGAGAAAATGGGAGTATTAAATATTCAAAAAATATGCTCTGGCTAGTTGTCGCCCTAATTAGTTATTTTCTCTTGGCGGCGGTCCATATTGTGGATAAATATCTTTTAGGCGAGAGAATTCCCAGCCCTCTAGTTTTTGCTTTCTACATGGGTATGCTGGGCACTTTAGCCTTTTTATTGGCCCCCTTCGGTTTTCTGCGATTTCCCGGCTGGCCACTTCTTTTTTTAGCGGTTGTGGCTGGAGGCATTCATATTTTAGCTGTTCTTTCTTTGCTTTGGGGACAAAAGCTTTTTGAAACCTCAAGGATAGTGCCGGCCATCGGCGCCCTTTTGCCGATATTCACTTTCGGCTTTACCCTCCTTTTCGGTAAAGCCGAAAAGGTTTTGGGGTTTTACGAGATTCTGGCCTTTCTTCTGCTGATTTTGGGCACCGTGCTGATTACTTACCGCGGTAAGGGTCTTTTCTCTTGGAAAAGCCTGAGAATCTCCGCCCTTTCCGCTTTCCTTTTTGCCACCTTCTTTATCATGATGAAATTCGTCTACCTTTCACACCCCTTTTTAAGCGCTATGATTTGGAGCAGGCTGGGAGCTTTTTTGGTGTCCCTCTTGTTTCTTTTTTCTGCTACAGTCAGGAAAGATATATTCGAGGGGCCGAAGATCGCCCAAGGGAAAACATGGATGATAGTTCTGCCCAACGAAGCTTTGGTTACGGTGTCCATCGTTTTGCAGAATTGGGCTATAGCTTTGGCTCCCTTCGCTTTCCTGGGGATAATTAATGCTCTGGAGGGGATTAAATATTTCTTTTTGATTTTTTTTGCCGCTATTCTTTCAGTTAAGTTTCCCCAAATTTTGAAAGAGGAGATTTCCCGCAAAGTTATTATTCAGAAAATATTAGCCGTCTTGCTTTTGGGAGCGGGTTTGGCTATCCTGGCATTGAAATGAAAAAAGCTTTAAAGATAACAATATTCACCGTTCTTTTACTGGTTTTGGTGGCTGCCGGATATTTTTTCTTGGGGAGTAAGGAGCCGGCTGAAGAAATAACCTGGGGAGTCAACTTTTCCCAAAAACACTCCCAAGCCCTGGGTTTGGACTGGAAAGAAAACTATTCTGTCTTACTAGACGAACTGCAGGTTAAAAACATTAAGGTGGCTGCCTATTGGGATTTGATTGAACCCGAAGACGACAAGTTTGATTTTGATGATTTGGATTGGCAGATAGAGGAGGCTGGAAAAAGGAATGCCAAGGTTCTTTTGGCAATTGGCAGGAAAACTCCCCGCTGGCCCGAATGCCACCTCCCCGCCTGGGCGGCGGATTTAGGCAAAGAAGAGCAGCAGAAAAAGATAATGGATATGCTCAGAGAAGTGGTTTTGCGCTATCGGGACTCAGATGTCATTTGGGGTTGGCAGGTGGAAAACGAACCGTTTTTTCCTTTCGGTGAATGTGAGTGGGCAGACGAAGATTTTCTGAAGGAAGAGGTTGGGTTGGTAAAATCGCTGGATATCCGGGGAAGGCCCGTAGTCATTACCGAAAGCGGAGAATTCCCTTTGTGGCTCAATGCCCCCAAATACGGCGACATAGTCGGGATAACTATGTACAAGAAAGTCTGGGTGCACCAGATTAAGCACTATTTTACTTATCCTTTCCCGCCAGTTTACTACCATCGCAAGGCGGAAATCGTCAGGGCTTTTTTTGGCAAAGAAGTGATCTGCATCGAATTGCAGGCGGAGCCGTGGGGCCCCAAACTTCTTTATGACAGCCCCTTGGAAGAGCAGAAAAAAACCATGAACTTGGAGCAGTTTAGGTACAACATTAATTTTGCCAAAAACACCGGCCTGCCCGCCTTTTATCTCTGGGGAGCGGAATGGTGGTACTGGATGAAGGAGAAGCAAGACAGTCCCGAAATTTGGGATGAAGCTAGGAAATTATTTACGTCTTATGATTAATAAATCCAGTACTACCATTCTGGAAGGAGGGGTCGGGAGGAAACGGGAAATGAGTTTCCTCCCGTGTAGGAAAACAGCGAGCCAAGGACGGTGTCTTGTCGCACGAAAAACCGCAGTCGCTCGTCCCAGCGGACTCGCGCTGCTCGGGTCTCGGGTTCACTCCTCGCCCTCGGCGAGACCATGCCCGTTCGCCCTGCGAAACGTTTTTCTTAGCAACAAGACACCATCCAGAAAGGCGAGCGTTAGAAACCGAGGGTTTCTAAGGAGCGAAGCGACGGAATGGTGGTACTGAATGAAGGAGAAGCAAGACAGTCCCGAAATTTGGGACGAAGCTAAAAAACTATTTTGATTATGGCCGTCCCTTATTATCAAAAAATCGGCAAGGCGTCAGATTTAAAGAATCCAAAAGAGAGAAAAATTTATCGAGTCCTGGAAATTTTCCCGGGAGCTTTCAGTTGGCTCACCTTATTGCTCATCGTTCTTTTTTCCTGGCTCAAGCCTGTTTGGATGGCCGTCTTTGTTATGTGCTTTATTGTCTATTGGCTTTTCAGAACCTTCTATTTTTCTTTCCATCTTTCGGCTTCCTACCGCCAGATGAAAAAAAACAGGAAAACGAACTGGCTGCGTAGCATAAAAGAGCTTCCCGCCACCAAATGGCAGGACATATATCATTTGGTCGTTTTCCCGATTTACAAGGAGCCCTTGGAAATTGTAAGAACTTCGCTCCAATCGGTGGCTGACAACGATTATCCCAGAAACAGAATGATAGTGGTTTTGAGCTGTGAGGAAAGAAGCGGGGAAGAGGGAAAGAAAGTGGCTCAGAGCATAAAAAGAGAGTTTGGGAATAAATTCTTCAAGCTATTGGTAACCTTTCATCCTGATAACCTGCCAGGAGAGTTGGCCGGCAAAGGAGCCAACGAGACCTGGGGAGCCAAGCAGGCCAAGGAATTGATAGTTGACCCATTAAAGATTCCCTACGAAAACATTATTTTCTCTTCTTTTGACGGAGACACCAGCTGCTTCCCCAAATTCTTCAGTTGCCTGACCTATCATTATTTAACAGTCCAAGATCCCTGGAAGGCGAGCTTCCAGCCCGTGCCTCTTTTCACCAACAACATCTGGGAGGCGCCTCCCGTTTCCAGGATTTTTGCCTTTTCGGCCACTTTCTGGCAAATGATGTGTCAGGAAAGGCCGGAAAAGCTTTTAACATTTTCTTCCCACTCCATGAGCTTCAAATCTCTGGTGGATGTGGGTTTCCGGCAGGTCAACGTGGTGTCGGACGACTCCAGGATTTTCTGGCAATGCTTTTTAAGATACGACGGGGATTACCGGGTGGTGCCCCTTAACTATCCTATTGCCATGGATGCCAACGCTGCCTCCACTTTTTTCAAAACTATGAAAAATGTCTACAAACAGCAGAGAAGGTGGGCATACGGGGCGGGCGATATTGCCTACTTCCTTTTCGGCTTCTGGAAAAACAAGAAAATTCCACTTAAAAAAGAAATATCCCTGGCTTTTTCTTCCATCGAGGGGCATTGGTCTTGGGCGACCAACTCCATCATGATATTTTTACTGGGCTGGCTGCCCTTGATTCTGGGAGGGGAGCAGTTTTCCCAGAGCCTGATTTCCTACAACCTGCCCATTTTCACCAGCCGGGGGCTGACTTTGGCCATGCTTGGACTAATAGGTTCTGCCTACTTTAATATTATGCTGCTGCCACCAAAACCCCCGGTTTATAAAAAAAGGAAGTATTTGTTTTTTGCCCTGGAATGGTTTTTGTTGCCCGTCATTATGGTCTTTTTCACTTCCTTGCCGTCTTTGGAAGCTCAGACGCGGTGGCTGCTTGGAAAGTATATGGGGTTTTGGACGACTCCAAAGATGAGAAAATGACATGTTTTCCATTATTATTCCCGCTTATAACGAAGAAAAATATATTTTACCCTGTCTTGAATCGATAAAAAAGCTGCAGGGGAATTTTAACTACGAAGTGATAGTGGTCAACAATGCCAGCACGGACGATACGGCCGGAGTCGTCAAAAGAACGCTGCCCGAGGCCAAGGTGGTTTTTGAACCGCGCAAAGGTTTGACCATCGCCTATAACCGGGGGGCCAAAGAAGCCAAAGGGGATATTTTGGTTTTTGTCGATGCTGACATGGCTCTGCCCTCAAACCATCTGGAAAGAATTAACAAGGAATTCAGCAGAGATCCTGAATTGGTTGCTGTTTCCGGCCCCTATATTTACAAAGACGGCGGACTGCTTTGCCATCTTCTTACCGCTTCCGCCTATTTGTTTTTGGCTATGCCAGCTGAAATTATTTTTAATCGCTGGTTGAATTTGGGGGCTTCCTTGGCCAGCGGCAACTCGTCCATTAAGAAAAAAGCCCTGGAAAAAGCAGGCTGGTTCAATGAAAAAATCTTTTACGGCTTGGAGCCGAATTTGGCTATGCGCCTCAAAAAAAAGGGAAAAGTCAGATTCAAATATTATCTTTCAGCCGAGAGCTCGGCCAGGCGCTTCAAAAAAGAAGGCTTGATCAAGTCGCTTTTTAAATATTCGATAAACACCATTTGGCCTATTCTTTTTGGGAAACCGTTTACAAGAAAATATAAAGATATCCGTTGATTATTGATTTTTTTTACTTTCGCGGGTAGATTTAAATTAGCGAAATATGTTTTTTAATTTCAAAAAAATGATTAAAGGCTTTGGCTACGCCTTTGAGGGCATAAAGTCGGCTTTTGCCGAAGAGACCTTCAAAGTATTCTGCTTGGCGGCCGTTGTGGTTTTTTTAATGATGTTTTTGCTTCATGTTACGCTTTTGGAAAAGGTGGCCCTGATAATGACTATTATGTTTGTCATGACTCTGGAGCTGATTAATTCCCGCATCGAAAGGATTTTGGATTTTCTTCAATCAGACCACGATCCCAAAATCAAAGTTATCAAAGACATTTCCGCCGGAGCCGTTTTAATTGCCTCCCTAGGAGCCCTTATAGTG
>CAYPPH010000024.1:0-6821 GCA_964412565.1 uncultured Candidatus Saccharibacteria bacterium | reverse complement strand
AGCAGCTTTCGGAGCAGTGACTACAAAAACCTTAACCCTAGAACCGAGAACCGGCAATTATATTAATCCCCTGGAGTTCGAAAAAAGCCCGCTTCTGGCTCATCTCTATCATGCCTGCATCCTGGGCAAAACCCATATCAACAAGCTGGTGAGGAGAGCGCCTAATGGCTGGCTTAACCAGGTGGGCTTGTGGAACGTCGGCATCGACTACTGGATAAAGGAAATTTATCCCCAAGTTAAGGAACTCCCCTTAATAGTCAGCATCAGCGGACTTGAATGGGGCGAATACGAGGAGCTGATAGAAAGACTGAATCATTTAAAAATTCTGGCCATTGAACTGAATATCTCGTGCCCCAATGTAAGGAAACCCTTTTTCCTTGGCCAGACTCTTTTTACCAGCTGTAAGAGAAGATCTAAGCATCCTCTGATAATTAAGGTGGGAGTAGGCAGAGAAGCCGTTTCTATTGCCCTGGAAGCCAAGAAGAGCGGGATTAACGCCGTTTCGGCCATTAATTCAATACCCCTGTTGGGTCAAGGATGGTCTGGTAGGGGGATAAAGCCGTTCGCTCTGGAGATGGTGGCTAACCTGAAACGAAGAATCAGATTGCCCGTTATTGGCGGAGGAGGCATATATTCCTGGTCTGACTGCCAAGACTTCTTTGCTGCCGGAGCCGATGCTGTCAGTTTTGGCTCGGTGCACTTCACCCAACCTTGGAAACCGACTTTCATAGCCAGGCGCCATGGAAAAGAATAAAAAAAGCCGAGAGTAATTCTCGGCTTTTCTGTTGGATCTTCAGCTATCTGGGAGCCTATTGGGCATAAAGCCATTATCCCGCCTAGGGCGGGCCCCCAATAAGGAGGGAATGGGGGAGAACTCCCAAGTAGCTAAAGACCTCTACGCTGAATATTATATTACATTTAGTATAAATTGTCAAGGCGGCAGTCTTCGCTGCTTGACAGGGTGCGATGCTTTCTATATAATACAAACAGTTTTATGATGCAATGAAAGTTGGTCCGTTGGAAGACGGATTTTCTTTTTAGGTATCCGAATAGCGCACTGCGAATGCGCACATCTGAATTCGGAGCATTCGGATATAATTCGTAGATTTGAATTATATTTTTATGGATTTAAAGTCATTCGCTTCGGCCATCGCCCAGATCGCCGAGGAAAAAGGAATACCCAAGGAAAAGGTATTTGAAACAATAGAACAGGCCTACGCCGCAGCCTACAAAAAAGACTACGGCAAAAAGGGCCAAATAATCAAGGCCAAGCTCGATCCCGAGACTGGCCAGGTTAAGTTTTGGCAGGTAAAGCAGGTTGTTTCAAAAGATATGATATATTCCGAGGAAGAGCTGGAAAAAATGAAGGAGTCCGCCTTATCGGCGCCAGCTCCCGAGAGGCGCAAAAAGGAAACAGAAGAAACGACTTCTGAAGAAAAGAAGATCCGTTTTAATCCCGAAAAGCACATTTTGCTGGAGGATGCCAAAAAAGAGAACCCTAAAATCAAGGCGGGCGATGATTTGGAAACCCTGTTGGAGGCCCGGACCGATTACGGCCGTATAGCCGCCCAAACGGCAAAGCAAGTTATTTTGCAAAGGATCAGGGAGGCGGAGAGAGAGTTTATTTTCAACGAATACAAATCAAAGGAAGGAGAGATAATCTCCGGTATTGTCCAACGGGTGGAAGGCAGAATGGTTTTTATGGATATTGGCAAGACTCTGGGGCTTTTACCCAGGGAAGAGCAGGTGCCGGGCGAATTTTACCGCCCCGGCCAAAGACTCAAGGTTTATCTCTTGAAGGTTGAAGAAACCTCAAAGGGACCGGCCGTCTTTCTGTCTCGCGCCTATCCCAAAATAATTTCCAAACTTTTTGAATTAGAAGTGCCCGAAGTTTCGGCGGAGTCCGTGGTTATAAAATCAGTTGCCCGGGAAGCCGGTTCCCGTTCCAAAATAGCCGTTACTTCCACGGTCGAAGGCGTGGACCCAATAGGCTCAATGGTTGGGCAGCGGGGCACCAGAGTTTCGGCTGTCATTAATGAGTTGGGAGGCGAGAAAATTGACATTATTGAGTGGAAAGAAGAACCAGAAGAATATATTGCTAACGCCCTCTCTCCCGCTAAAGTGGTAGAAGTTAAAATTCAACCCAAGAACAAGGCCTTAGCCGTGGTACCGGAAGACCAGCTTTCTTTGGCCATTGGCAAGGACGGACAGAACGTCAGGCTGGCAGCCAAGCTTACCGGCTGGAAGATAGATGTCAGGTCTCCAGAAAGCTCGGAGGTTAAGGCGGCGGCCGAACCAGAGGAAAAGGAAGAAAAGAAGGAAGAAAAGAAGGAAGAAAAGAAAACTGAAAAGAAGGAAAAAGAGATAAAAAAGGAAACGAAGGCTCCCAAAAAAGAAACAAAGAAAACAACCAAGAAAAAGACTAAAAAGTGAGCGGAGCGAAACCCCGCCCTCTATGCAGTCGAAAATAGAGCATAATAATTAAAAACATTAAAAAGCATATTCCCGCCTCTAAAACAGATAATTACAGCTTAGAGGGCGGGGTGCTTCATTACATTCAGCATGTTATACTTACCCATTATCGTTTCTTTATTCACCTTGCTTTTCGCTTTATTCCTGATAAAGCGCATTCAGAGAAGTTCCGAAGGATCGGGCAAGATGGTGGCCGTGGCCAATTACATCAAAGAGGGAGCCATGGCTTACCTGAAAAGACAGTATAAGTCCATTAGCATAGTGGCAGCGGTCCTTTTTATTTTGCTCTGGATAACACTGGGGTTTAAAACGGGCCTCGGCTTTCTGATAGGCGCTTTTTTCTCCGCCTTGGCCGGGTTTGTCGGCATGATAGTTTCCACCAAGACCAATGTTAGAGTGACGGAAGCCGCCAAACAGGGTATAAAGCCAGCTCTGGACCTATCCTTTAAAGGGGGAGCCGTGACGGGGTTTTTGGTAGTGGGTCTAGGGCTTTTGGCAGTAACCGGTTTTTACCTTCTAACCCAGGATTTAAAAGCCCTTGTGGCTCTCGGATTTGGCGCCTCCCTTATTTCCGTTTTTGCCAGGCTGGGAGGCGGCATTTATACAAAAGCAGCTGATGTAGGAGCTGACCTGGTGGGAAAAATAGAAAAAGGCATTCCGGAAGACGATCCGAGAAACCCGGCCGTAATAGCCGACCAGGTGGGGGATAATGTGGGCGATTGCGCCGGCATGGCAGCCGACATTTTCGAAACATACGTCGTTACCTTAATAGCCGGCATGATTCTGGGAGCTTTGCTCTTTCCGGGAAAAGCGGCCGTCATTGCCTTGCCCCTTTTGCTGGGTTCCTTAGCCATTCTGGCTTCCATTATTGCCAGCTTTTTCGTCAAATTGGGAAAGAACCAGAATATTATGGCAGCTCTTTATAAGGGATTAATCGTCGCCTCCGTCTTGTCGGCCCTGGGCTTCATCGGGGTCATCAGAAACTCGGCTTCTTCTTTCAATCTGGCCTTTTGGCAGATATATTTACCCGCCGTCATGGGTCTTTTGATAGCAGGAGGCATGTTTGCGATCACCGAATACTACACGGCCAAAAAATACAAGCCCGTTAAATCCATAGCCGAGGCTTCCCGGACCGGACACGCTACCAATATTATTACCGGCTTGGCTGTCGGCATGAAGTCGACCGCTTTGCCGATCTTTCTGATTTCTTTTGGAATTTTAATCAGTTTCTGGGCGGGCGGCATGATAGGGCTGGCCGTAGCCACTGTTTCCATGCTTTCTTTGGCTGGCATTATTGTCGCTCTGGATTCCTACGGACCCATAACCGACAATGCTTCCGGGATTGCTGAAATGTCGGGATTGGAAGAAAAGGTCAGAGAAGTGACGGACTCGTTGGATGCCATAGGCAACACCACCAAAGCCGTTACCAAGGCCTATGCCATAGCTTCAGCGGTCCTGGCGGCCTTGGTTCTCTTTTCCGCCTATACTCAGGAAATACAGGAACTGGGAGGCCGAATTACTTTCCTTCTGGACGACTACAAAGTTCTCATCGGCCTCTTAATCGGCGGCCTTTTGCCTTATCTTTTTGCCTCCTTGGCTATGACTGCCGTTAGTAAGGCGGGAAGCAAGGTGGTGGATGAAGTCAGGAGGCAGTTTAAGGAGATAACCGGGCTAATGGAAGGAAAACAAAAACCAGAATACGGAAAGTGCGTCGACATTGTCACAAAAGCCGCTCTCAAAGAGATGGTTCTGCCGGCGATGATTCCAGTGGCGTTTCCGATT
Source organism: uncultured Candidatus Saccharibacteria bacterium (assembly GCA_964412565.1). Classification (GTDB taxonomy): domain Bacteria; phylum Patescibacteriota; class Minisyncoccia; order Minisyncoccales; family MHMH01; genus CAYPPH01. The sequence goes on along the minus strand of CAYPPH010000024.1, from coordinate 2,567 downwards.
TTGGTCGGATTCATCCTTGGCCCGGAAGCGCTGGGCGGACTGCTGATAGGCAGCATAGTCACCGGCTTTTTTGTGGCCGTTTCTATGACGTCCGGGGGAGCGGCCTGGGACAACGCCAAAAAATACATAGAAGAGGGAAATTTGGGAGGAAAAGGCAGCCCGGCCCACGAAGCCGCCGTTACCGGCGACACAGTCGGCGACCCCTACAAGGATACCGCCGGACCCGCTATAAATCCAATGATTAAGGTTCTCAATATCGTGGCCCTTTTAATCGTCGGGTTTTTGGTCTGAAAAGTAAAAGGCGCCGAGTTATGCTCAGCGCCTTAGAAGTTTGGACATGTCCTTGCCGATTTCCTCTTTGTCCCTTTCTGACAGGACCGGCATTTGGGCCACTTCCGATTCCGTAATAAATTTGAGGGTAATATCACCCAGCGATTCGCCCAAGTTGATGCATTTGCTGATTATGGCCGCCTGGGCGAACTTTCTGCCGGGCATATGAGTGAGTTCGACCTCTCTCACAACTTCCGGCCTGAAGTCCTTGGGTTTCAGAGACGTGGCTGGGACCGGAGAAGAAGGAATAAATACGGACCACCAGGTAAGGCCGTTTTCCACCAGTCCGGTGCCGTCAAAGACCCTTGATCTCCCTCTTAAGAAGCCGTAGATCAGTCCGCTTTCTTCCAAAACGGCGACAGGAATGCCTTCTTGGATTCCCTTTTCCCTGAATAAAAACTTTAGTCCCGGTATTTTTCCTGCGATGCGAGTCAGAAGCCTGAAGAATTTTATCCGGTTGAGTATAATCATTAAAACAGGGAGGGCAAGGAAGACAAACACGGATCCCATCTGCGGAAACTGCAGATTCTGGGGAAGGCATCTCTTCAAGATTTCCTCGATTGGTTCCGAAGCGTTGTTCACCAGAGTGAACACGATTATGAGAACAGCGATAAGGATTGCCTTACTCAAGCCTTCCCAATAAAGCCGGAAAACACTGGAAAAGATCCATATCAGGGGCTGCACCACGATTTTCATTCGATATCTCCTAAAATTATTATTAAAGGGCAATACTGTTTAATACCATTAAATTAGGTAAAAATCAATACTTTATGAAAATAGAAACAAAAAAACTGCCTCAGTCGCAAATTGAGCTAAAAATCGAGGTTCCGGCCCAGGAATTCCAGGCCTTCAAAGAAAAGGCGATTTTAGAGCTTGCCAAAAACCTCGAAATGGAAGGTTTCCGTAAGGGTCACGTGCCCAAAGAAATGGCCGAGAGGCAAATAGGCCAGGAAAAGATTCTGGCTCAGGCGGCCGAGAGCTGCATCAAGGAAAACTATTTGAAAGCGGTGGATGAAAACAAAATAGAGCCCTTGGGCCAACCCAAGGTGGAAATACTTAAAATGGCTTTGGGCAATCCCTTGGAGTTCAAAGCAACGGTTTCAGTTATGCCGGAAATTAAGATGCCCGACTACCGGAAAATAGCCTCCAGTGTTCAAAAAAAAGAAGTAAAAGTGACGGATGCAGAAATAGCCAAGCTGAAAGAAGAGAAAGAAAGAAAAGAGAAAGAAAGAGTCAGACAGGAGATTCTGGAGAAGGTGGGGGAAAAAGCGGAAATAGAAATTCCTCCGGTGTTGATTGAATCGGAACAGCAAAGAATGCTGGAAAATCTGAAGCAGCAAGTCAGCCAAATGCTGCAGATGACTTTTGAGGACTATCTGAAGAAGGTGGGCAAAACGGAAAAAGAGTTGCTGGATTCCTTGAAGCCGGAAGCCGAGAAGAAAGTCAGAAATTCTTTGGTTTTGAGGGGCATATCCAAAGAGGAGAACCTCTCGGCCACCGAGGAAGAGATAAAAGCGGAAACAGAGAAAATTCTAACCCAGTATCCTCAGGCTTCCCAGCTTGACCGGGAGCGGCTCAAAGAGTATACTAAAGAAGTAATTAGGAATGAAAAAGCTTTTCAATTGTTAGAGCAATTAGCTTTAAAACCATGAATCTCATACCTACGGTGATAGAAAAAAGTCAATATGGCGAGCGGGCCTACGATATTTACTCCCGCCTGCTCAAAGAACGCATTATCTTTCTTGGAGGGTCTATCAACGACGCCGTGGCTAACTCCGTTATTGCCCAGCTGCTTTTTCTGGCCTCAAAAGACCCCCAAAAAGATATCCAGCTTTACTTAAATACCGCTGGCGGGTCGGTGACAGCCGGCATGGCCATATACGACACCATGCAGTATGTGAAGCCGGATGTTTCCACTGTCTGCGTGGGCCTGGCAGCCTCCATGGGAGCCACCCTGTTGGCTGCCGGAGCCAAAGGCAAGAGGTTCGCCCTGCCTAATTCCCAAATCCTGCTTCACCAGGTTGCCGGGGGAGTTACGGGGCAGGCGACCGAAATTGAAATTACCGCCAAGCAGATAATTAAGATAAAGGCAAAGCTCAACACCATTCTTTCAAAGCACACCGGCCAGTCCTTGAGCAAGGTGGAAAAAGACACCGACAGGGATTTCTATTTGACTTCCGAGGAAGCCAAAGAGTACGGAATTATAGACAAGGTGATACAAACGAAGAAGTAATTCA
>CAYPPH010000023.1:0-7002 GCA_964412565.1 uncultured Candidatus Saccharibacteria bacterium | reverse complement strand
TTATTGGCTTTCAGCTCCTCGGCCATTTTTTTAGCATATTGTCGGTGGCCGGCTCCAACGGGAATAACCCATATTTGCTCGGGAGACAGCCAAAAGGGAAGGGCGCCCGCGTAATGCTCCAGCAGTACGCCGATGAATCTTTCCAGGGAGCCCACCAAAGCTCGATGGACCATAATGGGTCGCTCCTTTCTGCCTTTTTGGTTTATATATGTTACCTCCATTCTTTCCGGGATATTGAAATCAACTTGGATGGTGGTGCACTGCCAGGCCCGTCCCAGGGAATCCTTTATTTTAATATCGATTTTGGGTCCGTAAAAAACTCCCTCACCCGGATCCACTTGGTATTTAAGCCCGACTTTCTTTAAGGCGTATTTCAGGGAATTGGTCGCTTTTTCCCAATTCTTGGGCGTCCCCACGTACTTTCGTGGCCTGGTGGAAAGATATATATCGTAATCTTTGAATCCGAAATCCCTCAAGATTTTGAGGCCGAATTTGAGTATGGAAACTAGCTCTTCAGACAGCTGGTCGGGGGCACAGAATATATGGGCGTCATCCTGGGTGAATCCCCTGACCCTTGTTAAACCGTGCAGCACTCCCGATTTTTCGTAGCGATAGACCGTTCCCAGTTCAAAATATCTCAGAGGCAGATCTTTGTAGGATCTGATTTGTGTTTGGTAGATAAGAATGTGGCCCGGGCAGTTCATGGGCTTTACCAGGTAATCCTCTCCTTCCAGTTTCATTGGGGGATAGAGATTTTCCCGATAGAAATTCCAATGTCCGGTGGTCTTCCAGAGGGACAGATGGGCCACATGGGGAGTGGTGACTATTTGATAGCCATTTTTCAAATGCTCCTCAGCTAGATAACCTTCAATGATTTTTCTTAACAAGGCTCCCTTGGGGTGCCAAAGCGGGAGACCGGCTCCAAACTTTTCGTCAATGTGGAAAATGTCCAGTTTTTGTCCCAGGAGACGGTGGTCTCTTTTTTCCGCTTCCGCCTGCCGGATTAGATAATCTTGCAACTCCTTCTTACTGGAGAAAGCGACGCCGTAAATTCTCTGAAGCATCTTGTTTTTTTCATCGCCCCGCCAGTAGGCACCGGCAATTTTGGTCAGCTTAAAGCTGTCAATAGGAATTTCCTTAGTTGATTTGACATGAGGCCCCGAACAGAGATCAATAAATTTGCCTGACTGGTAAACAGTTATTTCTTTTCCTTTTAATTCCTTAACCAGTTCTAATTTGTAAGGCTGTCCTTTAAATAATTGATTGAGGCTTCGCCTCGGATATTTAAGCTTTTTAAAAACAATGTTTTGTTTTATCAATTCTTTCATTTTCTTTTCTATCCCGGGTAAATCTTCCTGCTTGAGAGGCCTTGGCAAATTAAAATCATAATAAAAACCATTCTCAATGGCAGGTCCAATACCAAATTCGGTTCCAGGATATAATTCCTGAACTGCATATGCTAAAATATGCGCTAACGAATGCCTAATAGTTTCTATATTCATCTACCTTTTATTATATTCAAGTTAGGATAAAAGACAAGCAAATTTTAACATCAGTGCTATAATGAAAGAGATAAAAAAACCACCTCTGCTCTTAGGTTACTTGGTGTCTTTAAGTTGCCTAGAAAAGTGCAATATGTCCGTATACACAAGAGTTGACATTTTAAAATAGGGTGGTATAATACATGCAGGAAGAAGGGAGGTCAGCCATGAAAATAAGGAAAGCTGATGTTTTAATTGGTTTTCTCGCTGCATTTAGCCTCATCTGGCTTTGCATGAGCAATCACGGATTGCAGGCTAGGCTGATTGAGGAGCGGCAAGCGAGAATAGATCAGGCAAACCTGCTGACAGAGATGGAGATGGATATCTCTGAGATGGAGATGGAGATCTCTGGTCTAGAACTTGATCTTGAAAAAACAAGAGAGGAGAGTGCCGGCTGGAAGGAGAAGTATGATGTTGAGGTTGCCGTCAGCAATTCGTTGGCAGTTGACCTCAAATCTGAAAAAGAGGTTGCCAGCCAGCTGGCTGGCAGTAACAAGAAATTTCAAGCAGATCTTCGTGCGAGTAAGAGACTTAACGAAGAGCTTATCTACAGACTGACACCTCCTTCCGGCCCCAGTGTCATAGGGGTGATGAGCGGTCAAAACCTCTATGATTACCTGAATCGACGTTTCCCGAGCGCAGAATACATTGCAGTTGGAGACGACTCCTACAAAATTATCTCTGTCGAGGAGATGCAAAGGTTTCTTGATTGGGACGACAGCAACGAGTCTGGCTATATGTCAGGCATAACCACGACTTTTGCCCAATATACTGACCGGTTTGACTGCGATGATTATGCGGTCAGATTGGCCGGTAGCATCAAGGTCCCTGGCTGGGCCAACGTGATGCTTGGAATAGTCTGGTCAACCGACCCTTTTCTCCCTATTTCAGAGCAAGTAAAGGAATCACAGCACCACGGAGGTCACGCATATAATATTTTAGTGACCATGGAGGGAGAAAAGATTGTTGTCTACTGTATTGAACCCCAAAGTGACGAGATTTTGCTGTTGCCGCCTGCCTACAAGGTCTACCTCATCAAGTTCTCATAGCATAGCAGTCCATCGAACACCACAAAGGCGAGGTTCCTGAAACCTCGCCTCTTCTAATACAGATTTATTTTTCAATAATTTCTTCAATGCCGTTGCAGATAATCTTGGGCACGTTGTCTCTCATATCCACCTTGCCAGACACAAAGACGATTTTATTCTCCTGGAAAGAGGCGGGGTAGTTTTCCATAGTTGAGGGGAAAACAACTACCTCGATTTTATTGGTTTCATCTTCCAGATTGACAAAAAGCATGGGCCGGCCGTTTTTAGTTATTATTTTCTTGATGCCGGAAATCACCCCTCCCACCTTGACCAGTTTTCCAACCAGATCTTGGGAAATTTGTATAATGGGAAGACACCTTTTGGTTATTATTTTTTGGTATTTCTTGACGGGATGCCCCGAAACGTAAAGACCCAGAAGGTCTTTTTCCCATTTCAGCTTCTCAGCTTCGGAAGAAGGAGGAACTTCGGCCAAAGAAAAATTATTAGTCAGCTTCATGCCGTCAAATAGGCCTTTTTGGCCGTTACTCTTGTTTTTTTGCGTTTCTCTGGCGTGGCTGAGCAAATTGTCCAGGTTGTTGAGCAGCTGGTTTCTTTCCCCCAGTTTGTCAAAAGCCCCGGCTTTAATCAGGCTTTCCAGAGATTTTTTATTGAGGTCTTTGGAATTGATGCGGGAGACAAAGTCGTCCATAGAAGCAAAATGACCTCTTTCTTTTCTTTCTTGCAAAATAGCCTTCACCACATTGTGTCCGACGTTTTTGATAGCCAAAAGCCCGAAGCGTATCTGGTTTTTCTTGGGCACTACGCTGAAGTTCATAAAACTTTCGTTGATGTCAGGAGGCAGAACCTCAATACCCATCTTTTTACATTCTCCGATGAGAACAGCGATTCTCTCAACATCCGCCCTTTCTGAGGTCAGGACGGCCGCCATAAACTCAACAGGGTAATGGGCCTTGAGCCAGGCAGTTTGGTAGGCGATGGTGGCGTAGGAGGCGGCGTGAGAGCGATTGAATGAATACCTGGCATTGGGCTCTATCCAAGCCCAGATTTTCTGGGCCACCTCTTTATCTATGCCATTTTTTACCATGCCGTTGATTAACCTTTCTTTTTGGGCGATAAGCAAAGATTTTATCTTTTTTCCGATGGCTTTTCTCAAGACGTCCGCTTCCGCCATAGTGAAGCCCGCCAAATCTCTGGCTATTTGCATAATTTGTTCCTGGTAGACGGGAATGGCATATGTGTTCTTCAAAATAGGTTCCAGTTTGGGGTGGAGATATTCCACCTTTTTTTTCTTGTGTTTCCTGGCAATGTAGTCGGGAATCAATTGCATGGGACCGGGCCTATAAAGGGCGACCATGGCAATGATATCCTCAAACTCGCTGGGCTTCAGTTGTTTCAAATACCTCTGCATACCCCCTGACTCCAATTGAAACACTCCTACCGTGTCTCCTTTTTGCAGGATCTCGTAGGCCTTTTTGTCGTTCAGCGGAAGCTTTTGAATATCAATTGATTTATCGTGCACCTTATAAATTCTGGCCAGAGTGTCCTCGATGATGGTTAGGTTTTTCAGGCCCAAAAAATCCATTTTCAACAGTCCCAGGTCTTCAATGGCATGCATTTCGTACTGGGTGACGATGTTGTCTTCGTTCTGGGTAGGATGCTGCAGAGGAACGACTTCTTGAAGGGGTTCCTTGGAAATAACCACTCCGCAGGCGTGGGTTGAAGCGTGCCTGGCTACTCCCTCCAGTTTTTTGGCCAAGTCAATTAATTTCCTGGCCTTATCATCTTGATCATAGGCTTGTTTGAATTCGTCTATTTTCTTTAGAGTCTGTTCCAAAGAGAATCCGAAGGGAATCATTTTGGCGAGCTGGTCGCAGTAACTGTAAGTGTAGGCCAAAGCCCGTCCTACATCGCGGATAACGGCTCTGGCAGCCATGGTTCCGAAAGTGATGATTTGAGCCACTTTATCCCGGCCGTATTTCTGGGCCACGTATTCGATTACCTCGTCTCTCCTCCTGTCGGTGAAGTCCAGGTCTATGTCGGGCATGGAGATTCTGCTCGGGTTGATGAACCTTTCAAAAAGAAGGTTGTAAGCTAGAGGATCCACATTGGTGATGTTCAGTATATATGAAACGATGGAGCCGGCTGCCGAACCTCTGCCCGGTCCCACCACTATCCTGTTTTCCTTGGCCCAATTGACGAAATCCTGGACGATTAAAAAGTATGAGGCAAAGCCGGTCTGGGCGATGACCGACAGCTCGTATTCCAGCCTGTCCTTGACTTTCTGGCTGGGTTTTGGGTAGCGGTTTTCCAGTCGCTGATAGCAAAGATCTTTTAAGTATTGGTCGGGAGTTTTGCCATCGGGTACCTCGTAATACGGCAATTTGATCTTTCCCAGCTCGAAGTTGAATTCGCAGGCATCAGCGATTTTCTGAGTGTTCTCAATAGCTTCGGGATAATCCTTGAAATCCTCAATCATCTGCTCGGGCTTCTTCAATGAAAAGTCATCTTCTTTCATGGTCAGTCTTTCCGGATCGTTGGGATCGGCCCCCGTGTTTATCAGCATCAAGATATCCTGGGCTTCAGCATCCTCAGGCCTCAAATAATGAGAGTCGTTGGTGGCCACCAGAGGTATTTGCAGTTTTTTGGACATAGCTACGAGGGCTTTGTTGATTTTTTCCTGCTCTTTGATTTTAGGATGGTTTTGCAGCTCCAAATAGAAATTGCCTTGGCCGAATATCTTTTGGTATTTCAGGGCCGTTTCCTCGGCCTCTTTTGTTTTATTGGCCAAAATCAGCTGGGGTATTTTCCCCTGCAGGCAGGCGGTCATCCCAATGAGCCCTTCAGAATACTGTGAGAGCAGTTCTTCGTCGATTCTTGGCCTGTAGTAAAAGCCTTCCAGGTGGGCTTTGGTAATGAGTTTTACCAAGTTCTTGTAGCCGGTTTCGTTTTTGGCCAGCAGCACCAGGTGGTGCCTTTTATCGTCGATGTTGGGTCGCTTTTGCTGCATCCTTTCCAGGGCCACGTAAGCTTCGCAGCCGATAATCGGCTTTATGCCCTTTTCCTTAGCCTTCTTAAAAAACTCCACAGCTCCGTAAAGGACGCCGTGGTCTGTCAGAGCAATGGAATCCATGCCGCATTCCTTGGCATAATCTAAAAGCTCCTCGATTTTTGGCAGTCCGTCGAGCAGGGAGAAATGAGAGTGGACGTGAAGATGTGTAAACATAGATTATGTCATTTTACAAAATTAGTTGGCAAATGAAAAGGGCGGGGTTAAAATCAATTAATGGCCGTTAACTTCAATTTCGAAAAAGGATTGCACAGAAAAGGATTTAAAAGAGTTGTTGGTTTGGACGAAGCCGGCAGGGGTCCTTTGGCCGGCCCGGTGGTTGCTTGCGCCGTAATGGTTAAACCCAGCTTTAAATGTTTAAGGTCTCACCTCGAACAGATAAAAGACTCAAAGAAGCTTTCAGCAAAAAAAAGAGAAGAGTTTTATAAAATTTTGACCGAGCATCCTAATATAGAATGGGGGATAGGCAGGGTTTCGGAAAAGGTTATTGATAAAATAAACATTCTGGAGGCGACAAAATTGGCTATGTTAAAATCAATTAAAGACTTATCCCGGAAACTATCTCCTTTTTCTTGCTATCGCCATAAAAAGGAGATAATCGATTTTTTGATACTGGACGGGAGAATGAAGTTGGACTTGCCCGTTGCTCAGACGTCGATTGTCAAAGCTGACGACAAAATATTTTCCTGCGTGGCAGCTGGCATAATTGCCAAAGTGACTCGAGACAGATTAATGAAGAGATATCACGAAAAATATTCTCTTTACGGTTTTGATAGGCATATGGGTTATTCTACTGCACTGCACCGGAAAATGCTGAAAGAATATGGTCCCTGCAGGATCCATCGCAGGTCTTTTGCTCCTATCAAAACTTGCGCTTTCCGCCGAATTCTGGTAAATTAAAAACGATTGCTTATGGCGGTTCCCAAACAAAAACACACCAAGTCAAGAAGGAACAAGCGAAGAATGCACCTCTATTTGGAAGAGCCTTCTTTGTCTGTTTGTCCGAAATGCAAGAAGCCCGTCCGGCCTCACACCGCTTGCCAGAATTGCGGCTACTATAAGGGAGCCGAAGTAATTGACGTTATGAAAAAGCTGACCAGAAAAGAAAGGAAGCAGAAAGAAAAAGAAATAAAACAAAAAGAAGCGGCAGAAGAAAAAGAGGGGAAGGGTGGGGGAGAAATGAGCTGGGAAGAACTATCGAAGAAATAATTTTCAATGTTCAATGCTTAATTTACCCACTATTTATACGCAGCAATCAATGTCACAATTTTCAATTTTCAAACTGTTTCAATTATTGAGTTATTGAAAGTTCATTGTAAATTGTAAATTGATAATTGATAATTTA
>CAYPPH010000022.1:0-7249 GCA_964412565.1 uncultured Candidatus Saccharibacteria bacterium | reverse complement strand
TTGATTTTATGAAATCGGATTACGGCAAACCCATTATCACCAACTCCGCTCTGCGCCTTTTAATGAAACAAAGCACGGCCACTGCCGACACTGTTAAAAAAACCTTCAATCTCAGCGACTGGGAAAAAGAACTGCTGATAGGCGCCCAAGTAGGGGAGGCAATATTCTTTGCCGGAGAAAAGCACGTATCTATCAAGGTGGTGGCTTCCTACTCCGAAGATCAGTTTATTACCACCGCCCCGGAAGAAGTGATTAAAGCAAAAGAAGCAAAAAAAATCCTGAAAAGCAAAAAAACGGGGGAATAAAAACGCCCCGCAGAAAAGAGGGTGTTTTTATTTTTGAACCGATCTTATAGTTGAATTTTAATAATCACCCTTCTCTGGGGGCCCTCGCCTATGCTCTCGGTGATAATATCGCTCCTGGAAGCCAGTTCTGTATGAATGATTCTCCTCTCGTAAGGCGACATGGGAGGTAATTGTTTCTCTGTTTTAGTTAAGGTGACTTCGTCAGCGACCGATTTGGCCATTTCTCTTAAGTACTCTGCTTTCTTTTTCTTATAATCGTTCACGTCCAGGTCGACGTAAAAACGCTCTTGAAACCCCAACTGTTTGCGTAAAACCGACCTTAAAAGGCCCTGGGTTTCCATTAAAGTTTGGCCTCTCTCTCCAATTAGGAGCTGGGGCTCCTCGGTCTTTATATTGACGGGGATAGTTGATTCCTGCAAACCGTCAACTTCAACCTCCAAAGGAAGGCCCGTTTTCTTAAAGAATTCCCTGACTATTTCTTTAATTTTGTTCGGGTTTGCTTGAATCATTCTTTTTAAGGATAATATATTGTTGGACGATTGTAAAGAGGGTGGTGGTCAGCCAGTAGACGGCTATGGCTGAGGGCATGCGCCAAAGAATAAACACTGTAAACACGGGAAAGAAGTAGAGCATCTGTTTTTGCATCACTTGGGAAAAGTCGGGGTTCCCTTTTTTGCCCGGTTTTTTCTGAGGAGCGACCATTTTTGTCTGGAAAAACTGAGCGACACCGGTTATTACCGCTAAAATGGCGGAGCTCTCAGCCAGGTTGATTAACCCCAAAAGGGTGGTATCTATTTGGCCAACGTGAGGAACGAAGCCGTAAAGGAAGTGCATTTGCTCGGGACCGAACCCTCTCCAGAAAAGCCGGAAAAGGGCGATTAAAATGGGCAGCTGAATAAGTAGGGGCAGGCAGCCCGAGAATGGGTTTATTTTCTCTTGTTTGTAAAAATCCATCATAGCCCGGCTCTGCTTTTCTTTATCGTCTTTATACTTCTCCTGGATCTCTTTTATTTTGGGCTGTATTTCGGAAAGCGCCCTCTGCGACCTTATTCCTTTGGCGGCCAAGGGATAAAAAGCGAGTTTTATGATGATGGTAAGTAAAATAATGGCCAGCCCGAAATCGTGGCCCGGTATATAGAGATAAAGCAGAATTAAGGCGTTGAATAGGGGTTGGTAGAGGATTAAATTGAAAGCGTTAATAAAAAAATCCATAGCTTTATGGAAGATCTACGCCGCCCGGATTCCCAGGGTGGCACTTTAATATTCTTTTAACCCCCCTCCACGAACCAAGAAGTAAACCGTGTTTTTTCAGCGCTTGAGATGTATAATCCGAACAGCTGGGATAAAAACGGCAACGCTTCCCTAGTAGGGGAGAAATAAAAATTTGGTAGGACTTAATTAGAATGATAAATACCTCTTTAATCATCAATCTTGTAACAACCCTGCTCTTTTAAATAGTTTTTGGGCTGAATTTTCTAATTCTTCATAGGTTTTGCCTTCAACTCCTTTTAAAGCGACAATTATCACATCCAATCCTTTTTTAAAACGGGGTAAATTCTTTTTGGTTATATCCCTTAACCTCCTTTTTGTTTTATTCCTTTGGCTGGCTTTTTTGGCTGTCTTTTTCCCGACAATAAAAGTAAATCGGCTCACTTTTAGGCCGTTTTTTATCGACTTTAAAAAGAGGGGACCCTCTTTAAAGCCACTGCCTTCTTGAAAAACCTTCTCTATTTCTTTTGTTTTTCGCAGGCGATTGCGGGTGGGCAGCATAATAAGTTAAACTACTAACCTTGCCCTCTTCTTTCTTCTTCGTCTTTTCAACACCCTCTTACCGCCTTTTTTCTTTCGGCGAGCTATAAATCCATGGGCCTTCTTTCTTTTCCTTTTTTTAGGATTGTATGTAAAACTCATAAACATTTTAATCTTATCACAACAAAAACAGAATAACAAGTTATCAATTCTGCACAATTTTTCCCCACTTTATCAACACCGCCTCCTTGTTTTACGTTCATTTTGTTTTTCTTTGACATATGTTATAATGGCTCAGTGGACTTATGCCGGGTAGTGAAAATTCGATCACTGCCCGGCAGTAAGTAGTTTGGAAATTATTGAACCTCTACTACCTAGTATGAACAAAGATGAATTATGGCAGGCCCTGCTTGCCCAGGTACAGTTTAACATCTCCAAGGCCAATTTCGCTACCTGGTTTAAAAACACAGGTATTCTTTCTAAAAAAGACGGGCAGGTTGTCATCGCTGTTCCTAATAATTTTTCAAAAGAGTGGCTGGAGAATAAATATAATAAAACCATATACAAGATTCTTCACAGCTTGGACGAAGAGATTAAAGAGATAAAATACACAGTAGCCAGGCCGGGCTCCAACGCGGCCCAAGCACCCAACAATGACCCTGCGGTGGATGTATACAATCAGGCGTCTCAATTGGAATTCCAAGAATTTAAAGTAGATAAAGAAACCAACCTTAATCCGCGCTATACTTTTGATAATTTTATTGTCGGGCCCTTTAATGAGCTTCCCCAGGCAGCCGCCTGGGCGATAGCCGGCAACCCCGGAGCTGTATATAATCCGCTTTTCGTTTACGGGGGAGTGGGGTTGGGTAAAACACACCTTCTCCAAGCTATTGGTAACGAGGTAATTAAAAAGTTCCCTCAAAAAAAGATAAGATACCTATCTTCGGAGAAGTTCGCTTCCGGTATAGTTAATTCAATCAGGAATAAAAATATTGAAAAATTCAAATCCCTTTACAAAGACATCGACATTCTAATTATTGACGATATTCAGTTTTTCGCCGGCAAGGAGAAAAGCCAGGAGGAATTCTTCCATATTTTCAATAGTCTTTACGAAAAAAATAAACAAATCGTTCTTTCTTCTGATAGGCCACCCAAAGCCATCTCAGCGCTTGAGGAGAGGTTGAGGTCCCGTTTTGAAGGAGGGATGATTGCCGATATTAGTATGCCCGACTTTGAAACCAGAATGGCTATATTGAAATCAAAATCGCAAGAAAAGAAGGTTAATTTCTCTGACGAAATCCTTGAATACATCGCCAATAATATCCAAAGGAATATTAGGGAATTAGAGGGAGCCCTAAACAGGTTGGCGGCATACCAAAAACTTAACAACAAGCCGCCGGATTTAGAAACAACCAAGACGCTGTTAAAAAACATAATCTTCTCCCCAACCAAAGTGGCCAACCCCGAGAAGATTATTAAAGCGGTGGCATTTTTTTACAATATCAAAGAAAAAGACTTATTGGATGTTTCTAGAAAAAAAGAGATTGTCAGGCCAAGACAAATAGCTATGTATCTTTTAAGGGAGGAATTAAAAAGCTCCTTCCCTTTTATAGGCAGTAAATTTGGAGGGAAAGACCACACCACGGCTATACATGCTTACGCAAAAATATCAAAAGAAGTAGAAAAAAACGATAATTTTGCCGACGAAATTGGACTAATAAAAGAGCAGGTTTATCGACTTTAATTGTTGGTTAGTTGTTGAAAAATAGGTGGATAAAAATTGGAAGAAATAAAAAATAAAAAAAATAAAAATTAAAACAATATTAATTAAATAATTATTAACAATAAAACCCACAAATTATCCACTTATTTTTTTAAACGGGTTTATGTATAATAATCCATATAAAAAAACAACTAACAATAACACTAATATGAAATTAATAATATTAAAAGAAAATTTAAATAAAGGATTAAATATTGTTGGTAGGGTGGCGGGGAAAAACCTAACTTTGCCTATTTTAAACAATATATTAATCTCAACTCAGAAGAATTTTTTAAACCTTTCTTCAACAGACTTAGAATTAGGAATAAAGTATTGGTCTTTAGTAAAAACAGAAAAAGAAGGAGAAATTACGGTTCCGGCAAAAGTTTTACTTGGTTTTATTAATTTATTACCCGATAAAAAAATTACTTTAGAATCTAAAAATCAAGATCTTTTTATTCAATGCGATGAATATAATACAAAAATCAAAGGGTTGTCGCCAGAGGAATTCCCTATTATCCCAAAAATAAAAAACAACCAAGTCGTTGAGTTAAACAGCGCCGCGTTATGTGACGGTTTAGCGCAGGTGGTGGATTTTTCGTCTCCCAACCAGGCTCGTCCAGAGTTGTCAGGTGTTTATTTTAATTTTCAAAAAAACAAACTACAACTAACAGCCACCGATAGTTTTAGGTTGGCCGAAAAAACTTTAACATTTGAAAACAAACCCAACAAACCTGTTATTCACACACAGGAATTATCTTTTATTCTTCCTCAAAAGTCGGCCAGGGAAATAGTAAATATTTTTTCCGAATATAAAAACAAGATAAAATTATACTTTTCCCCAAACCAGGTTTTGTTTGAATGTCCAATGCCGGAAACCGATCATCCGCAGGTTCAAATAATTTCCCGTTTAATCGAGGGAGAATATCCTGACTACCAAGGAATAATCCCCCAAAAACACGACGTGCAGTTGGTTTTAGAGAGAGACAAGCTTTTAAACCAAATTAAAACCGCCAGTATTTTTAGCGGCAAAAGCAACGAAGTAAAAATTAAAATTAATCAGAAAAAAGGAGGCATTGAGGTACTTTCTCAAAACCCGGAACTAGGAGAAAACAAAAGCTTTTTATCTGCCAAAATCAATGCCGGCACCACCCAGCAGAAAGAAAAAGAAATAGAAATTTCTTTTAATTATCGCTTTCTGGTTGACGGTTTGGGCGGAATAAAAAACAAGAATATACTTTTTGAGCTCAACGGCGAAGAGGGGCCGGCGGTTATAAAACCGGAAGGAGATCCCAACTACTTATACGTGGTTATGCCTATTAAGGCGACTTAAGCCAGTTTTGAATTGCTTCTTCCCAGTTGGTATATTGAGAGGCCCTCGCCGGGTCCTCGGGTTTTTCTCCTTGCGGGTCGTCTTTATTTATATAATGTAGAATTGAGTGGGGGTCTTGCCAGTCAACCTCGCCGTTAAGTGTGGGTTTGTCTGTTTTAATAGGGGCGGGCTTATTAAAACCGCCGGCGGGATATAACTCGATTGCTTTCTCCATGAATTTGTGCCAAATAGGAGCAGCTAATACCAAACCGGGTTTTTTATCGGGCAATGTTCCGTTGTTGTTTCCCGCCCAAACACCAGCTACCACTCGAGGCGTATAACCTATAGTCCAGGCGTCTTTATATTCTTGGGTGGTTCCGGTTTTGGCCGCTACCTCATAATTGGGGAAATACAAAGGGGAGTATCTACCAAACAATGGCGCGCGCGCTTCGTTATCTGAAAGCACGTTGTTAATCTGGCGAGCGACTTCAACCTCTAAAACTCTTTTTGGGGTTTTTTTGTTTTCCTCGATAACGCTTCCTTCGGCGTCCTCTATTTTCCTGATAAATACCGGAGAAACACTATAACCTTCGGTAGCAAATACGCCGTAGGCTGAAACCATATCTAAAAGCTTAACCTCCCCGCCCCCCAAAACCAAACTTAAGCCGTACCAAGAGGGGGGTTGGCCCAGCGTGGCGATGCCCATTTTTTTTGCTAAGCCAATTGTATCGTTAAGTCCCGCCAACCAAAGGGTTTTTACTGAAGGAACGTTGATGGATTGAGCCAGCGCTTCTCTCATTGTGACCGGCCCCCTGAATTTTTCATCGTAATTCTTGGGGTGGTAGCAGTCGGTATCAAACTCGCCCTTTTCTTCTGTGGCAGTGGAGGTGCAGTTGGGCGTAAACTCCGTTTTTACGTCCCAGAGAATAGTCTCAGTTGTAAACCCCTTTTTGAAAGCTTGGGCATAGGCGAATGGTTTGAAGGCCGATCCCGGCTGCCGCCCGCCGCCGTAAACCGTCACATTAACCTTGGGATCGAATTGACAGTTTGGAGACACGCAGTTTTCAGGATAAGAACTGGCGGCGAACCAGTCAGCCGAACCAACCATAGCCAGTACCTCGCCGTTTTGAGGGTTGATAGAAACCAGGCCGGCATTGTAGGCGTTAAAATTTTTATTTCTCTCTACCCCCCCTTTAACAACTGTTTCAGCCCATTCTTGGAGTTCCCAGTCCAGGGTGGTATAAACTTTTAACCCTTGGGTTTTAAGAAAATAATCGGAGTAATTGTTTTCCAGGTATTCCTTGATATAGAGAACGAAATGAGGCGCCTTAATAGGGTGGCGGACCTTGGCAAAATTAATCTTCTTGCTTTTAGCTTCATCGGCTTCCTGCCGGCTGACGTACTCTAATTCGGCCATTCTGTTCAAAATATAATTTTTTCTGGCCAAAAGTTCCGACTGGTGGCTGCCGTAAGGCGAAAGATAACTGGGAGCTTGGATTAAAGAAGCGAGTAGGGCGGCCTCTTCCAGAGACACTTCGGCTGCCGATTTATTAAAGTAGGTTTGAGCTGCCGCCTCCACACCATAGGCGTTGGATCCGAAAGGAACTTGGTTGAGGTAAAACTCCAATATTTTGTCTTTGGAATACCTTCTTTCCAATTCCAGCGTAAGGATAACTTCCTTTACCTTCCTTTTAATTGTTTTGTCCGGCGTCAGGAAACTCGACCTGATTAATTGCTGAGAGAGGGTTGAACCGCCGTAAATCGGCTCCCCGATTTGTATATTCTTAATTATAGACCTGAAGATGCCGCCGAAATCCAAGCCGAAATGGCGGTAGAAATTAGCGTCTTCGGCTGCGATTATTGCGTGCTTGAGGTTGTCTGAAACCCGGTCGAGCCCAACCACCGTTCTTTTTTCTTCGTCAAAAATTTGGTAAAGCAAAACCTCGCCCGTTCGGTCATAAATTTTAGTCGGCAGGACAAAGGGTTTTTCCGTGAAAACTTCCGGCCTGGGCAAATCTTTGGCAAAATAGAGAAATAAAAAAGAAAAGAAGGCGACCGAGAACAAAAAACAGCCCAGTGTTATTTTCAGGGCCAACTTCCATTTTTTATGCCTGGCGAAGA
>CAYPPH010000021.1:0-7462 GCA_964412565.1 uncultured Candidatus Saccharibacteria bacterium | reverse complement strand
CTCCGAAAGCTGCTGGGTTTATCAGCCCCAGCTTCATCATCCATCTTTCCCAGGGCCAGCCTCGCCCGTATTCCAGAGCACCTGAGGCCACCACCAATCTGTTTTTCATCTTAATGCCGTTCAGATCTATCATCTCAAGCTCTCCTTCTTGTTAAATTACGCTACTGGTTATTATATCCCAATGCTCTAAAAAGTCAACTAAAAACCCAGCCGTTTGCTGGGTATTTGATGTGGACCTAGGCAGAATCGAACTGCCGTCTCTACTATGCGAAAGTAGTGTTCTACCTCTGAACTATAGGCCCGCGCGTCAATATTATTTCGTTCTACTCGAACTGTCTAATAACAATCCGAGAATATCGCTCTGCAATCTGCCGCTTCTCTCCAAATTTTCAATTTTGGGG
Source organism: uncultured Candidatus Saccharibacteria bacterium (assembly GCA_964412565.1). GTDB lineage: Bacteria > Patescibacteriota > Minisyncoccia > Minisyncoccales > MHMH01 > CAYPPH01. The sequence continues at coordinate 7,061 of CAYPPH010000021.1, read as the reverse complement.
CCCCAGTACTCTTTTTATCCTTTCAGCTTCTCCTTCAACTACTTTACCTTCGTATTCGGCCGCGTGGGCCGAAGCTCCCTTGTAAACAGGTTTCTTTTGATCCAAATGCAGGTTAAACACGGTTTCATGTGGAACCTCTTGGAGATAGATGTGGAAACGGGGGTAGCCGGAAGCGGAAGCTCCCTCTGTTTGCCGGAAAAAAACCAGTTCTCCAGTTTTTTCGTCCTTTCTTTCAAAATGATAGCCGCACCGCCTCATTAGATTGTAAATATTCCCACTCAGGGAAGCTTTGAATTTCATTCGTTACGACTCAGTTTATTAAAAATGTTCTTTCTGGTCAAGATCACTCGGGAGAGCTTCAGAATGCGGGTGATAATAAATATAGCCAGCACCTGAATGGTCAGAAGAGAAATATCCCTCAAAACCATCATAGGCTTGCCAGCTAAAGAGAAGCTGAAATAGTTGTGGGTAAGAAAGTTTACCAGATAAAGAATGGTAGTCAAGGCTATCCAAACATAGACAAAGTACTCTCCCTGCCTCTCTACTTTTCTCTCTCCAAGCCACCTGACCATTTCTTTGTGCAGGGAATAAATAACCAGCACACCCAGATAAAACAGTTCTATTTTGGCAGGGGCGAAGGCTCCACGACTGAAGAATTCTGCTAATTTCATAGCCATAACCACGCCTGTCACAATGGCACAAATCAAAAACAGGTTCTTGTTTATCCTACCCTCGATCGTTCTTAGTTTCTTAAGTTGGCTGTTAACTTTCATAATGGCACAATTAAATGGCACAATTTAATAAAATGGCACAATTCTATGGCGTATTTATTCAGCTATACGGAAGCTAATCATGACATCTCCAGTGTTGACGTTCCCGTCCATATCCTTGCATCTGATAAAATATTGGTAGTATTTGCCGGGTTCCAGACTGGTTATGGTATCAATGTGATATTGCTTTGTATCGTCGTAATAGGAAAACCTATGGGACATGGAATTGTAGGAAGTTCCGACTTCCTCGTCATAACGGCAAGTGGCAGGTTCGTTAGTACCCACCCCAACAGCCACTTGCTCTGTGCTGGCTGAAAAAACTTCATCTAAAGGATAGGCGTTCCTTCTTTCCGGAGGAGTGGTGTCCTCAGGTTCTTTGACTTCAAAAGCAACAATAAAGTCGGTCTCATTTGTATTGCCCTCCAAATCCTGGCATTTCACGTAGTATTTGTATTCTCCACCCTCTGATAGACCAGTTACCTCAGTGGAATGAGAAGTTGAGTTGGTTTTATCAAAAATCTTCATAGTGCCATAGCGAGCCCCTTTGGTGGTGCTGTAACGGCAGGTAGCAATTTTGTCTGTTTTTAGGCTGATTTCCGTCTTTTTAGTGTAGTAGGGAAGGTCACCCAAGGGAGAGGCGTTGGAACGTTTAGGAGCGGCTGATTCGGCGGATTCTGTTTCTGTCCCCACCTTATCGTCTTTTTCACTTCCGCCGCTTCCACCGAATAAATTAGAGAAAAAGCCGCCACCGGAAGGCTGCTGGCTGCTCTCTTGTTGGCTGCTGCCGCTGCCGAATAAATTGGAGAAAAAGCCGCCACCGCCTTCTTGTTCCTCTGTTTCACCACCGCTTCCCCCGCCAAAAAGATTGGAAAAGAAACCGCCGCCGGAAGAGGGCTCTTTTTCCTCTGCTTCTTGGGAACTGCCGAATAAATTGGAGAAGAAGCCGCCCTTCTTCTGCGGTGTTTCTTGGGAAACTTCTTCTTCGAAGGGAGAAGTTCCTTCGGCCTCTTTATCTTCTTCGCCGCCCAAAAACTGCCAGGCTACGACGCCTCCCACTATACCCAAAGCCAGAATAATTCCCAAAATTACTTTTATTTGTCCCTTTTGCATATGTTTTTTGTCGGGGCACCCAGATTCGAACTGGGACTAAATCCTCCCGAAGGACTCGTGCTGCCATTACACTATGCCCCGTTGTTTCACGTAGAACTCTCACGAGACCCAATACTTTTTTTTGGTCATCTCGTCTCTTTTAATTTCCAGTTTTTCTCTTTCCTGGCGGGATTTTTCGGCCATTTCTTTTAATTTCTTTTCACCTAATTTGCCTAATTTCTTAACTTCCTTTGCCAGAAAATCCTTCTTGTTCTTTTTCGGATCATTCAGAACAACTCCCAAAAGCACATCCAGCATCATGCCCACTTTGGGACCCGGATCAATACCCAGCGTCTTCATTATGTCCTTGCCGCCTATCTTCAACTTCTTTACTGAAATGGGGTCTTGGGACACCTTCTCAATGACGTATTTCAAATGACGCAATTTGTAGGGTTCCGCTTTGGGAACGCCAGAGCCAATTCTGTCTGCCATTCTCACCTGCAGCAATTCTTCCATATTTTCCGGACCCACCTGCCTGACCAACCGCCTGACAGAGGATTCAGTCACCTCGTCTACATTGTAATAGAATAAATGATATCTGACCAATTTGGCAATTTTTTCAATGTCTTTCTTGGGAAACTTGAGGCGCTCCAGAATGCGAACTGCCATTTTGGCTCCCACCACTTCGTGGTTGTAAAAAGTGGCATCTGGCCCTTCTCCTCTTTTCACTTTAGGCTTGGCTATGTCATGAAGGAGGGCGGCCAATCTGACATTCTGGTTAAAGCCCTTCTCCGCCGCATACTTTAACGACCTTAAGGAATGTTCGTAACAGCCGTAAATGTGGTGCTTGTTTTGACTGATCCCGTACCCTTCCAACAGTTCTGGCATTATATATTCCAGAAGTCCCAGCCCTCTTAAAAGCTCAATGCCTTCTGCCGCTCTTTCGGACATGATGATTTTGAGCAGTTCGTCGCGAACCCTTTCCTTGGAAACCGCCTGCAGCCACGGAGCGTTCCCTTGGATGGCAGTTTTCGTTTTCTCTTCAATCTGCCAACCGCATCCCAGAGTGACAGCCAGCCTGGCCGCCCTCATCATGCGCAGAGCGTCCTCGTTGAATCTTTCTTTGGGATCTCCTACGGTCCTAATGAGTTTTTTTTCCAAGTCCGCCTGCCCCAAAAAGGGATCAACCATCTCTTTGTTCGGGGAAAGAGCTATGGCGTTTACCGTGAAATCCCTTCTGGCTAAATCTTCTTTAAGGGTCTCGGCAAACCTAACTTCATCGGGATGCCTCTTGTCAGTATACTTGGCTTCGGATCTGAAGGTAGTTACTTCCACCTCTTTCAAGGATGACTTCTTTGAGCCCGTTTTTACGGTCACGGTCAGGAATTTATTCTCATAAAAGCTATCGGGGAAAACTTTTTGTATTTCTTCAGGCTTGGCTGAAGTGGTCACATCCCAGTCCTTTGGCTCTTTTCCCCTTAAAATATCCCTGACGCAGCCCCCGACAATATAGGCTTCAAATCCTTTCTTCTGAAGCTTGTCCAGAATTAATTTGACTTCTTTGGGAATAGTCATTTTCATTTAAACTTTACCATGAAAACTTGAATTTTTCAATTTTTATGATAAAATAATATTATTGAGCCCTCGTAGCTTAATGGAAAAAGTGCTAGTCTTCGGAACTAGCGATCTCCGTTCGAGTCGGAGCGAGGGCACCTGATTTGTCATAAAGCCTGAAAATGGTAAGATAAAATTGATGAATAAAATATTTTCAATAATCCTGTTATTTTTAATAATTTTTCCCAGTGTAACGCAGGCGGCTGGTTTGGTTCCCTGCGGACCGGGAACGGAAAAGGAAACTTGCGAGTTTTGTGACTTTTTTGTGCTGATAAACAATATAATCAGAGAGGTTTTAAAATATGCGGGAATTATAGCTGTTTTAATGTTAATAAGCGGTGGAGTTATGCTGTTTTTTGCCGGAGCAAGTTCTGAGATATTCCTACGCGCCAAGGGTATTATTACTTCCACGGTTATTGGTTTGGTTATAGTGTTAAGCGCCTGGATTACCATTAACACCATTTTTGACAGACTGAATGTTATTGAAATGGACGGCTGGACATGGTATAATATCAGCTGCTCTGTAGAGTAACCTTGCCCCCATAGCTCAATTGGCAGAGCAGTTGCCTCTTAAGCAATTGGTTCCAGGTTCGAGTCCTGGTGGGGGCACATAGATTTCGAAATCTCTTTAGAGATTAAGAAATTTATTGCTTCTGCTGCGGCGAGAAGCTTGCCCCCTTATGCCTTCGGGCAACTCTTCGAGTCCTGGTGGGGGCACATAAATAAAAATAACAAACAAATATGTTAACACCAGAAGAAAAAACAAAAGTAACGTCTGATTATAAACTGCACGGAGCCGACACCGGCTCTCCCGAGGTGCAAATAGCCCTGTTGACCGAGGAAATCAACCGGCTGCTTTCGCATTTGAAAAAGCATGCCAAGGATTTCCATTCTAAAAGAGGCCTTTTAAAGATGGTGGCCAAAAGAAAGAAGCTTCTCAACTACCTCAAGGAAGAAAACACTCGCCGCTACAACAGCATCATCAAAAAAATAGGGCTTAAAAAATAATTTAAATACATGATATTAGCCAAACACAAGGACCAAAGGGTGGCGGTTCTGATTGACGTCCAGAATATGTACCACTCAGCCAAGAACCTTTACAGATCCAAAGTCAACTTTTCTGAAATATTAAAGACGGCCGTCGGAGGACGAAAACTGGTCAGGGCTTTCGCTTACGTTGTTAAAACAAAGACGGGCGAGGAAAAGCCCTTTTTTGAGGCCTTAATCAAGTTGGGCATTGAAACCAGGGTGAGAGACCTGCAGGAATTCTACGGAGGAATGAAAAAGGCGGACTGGGACGTGGGCATTACCATTGATGCAGTTAAAACGGCTGCCGGCGTGGACACCATCGTTTTAGTTTCGGGGGATGGCGATTTTATTCAGTTGGTCGAATATTTGAAAAACCAAGGCAAGAGGGTGGAGGTTATGGCTTTTGGCAAGTCGACTTCCTCTAAGCTGAGGGAAATCGCCGATGAGTTCATTGACTTAGGGGGAACCCCCCAGAAATATTTATTAAAAAAATAGTGTCCGAATAGCCTGAGCTCGCTTTTAGCTCGCTCTATCCGAAAAGGCACATCCGAATATTCGGAGCATTCTAATATCATTAGTAAATTGGGATTATATTTTATGGATAAATTCAAATCAGAAATAGGAGGAAGAGAGTTAACAGTGCAAACGGGGAAGCTGGCAGGCCAAGCCAACGGCAGCTGCCTCGTCAGATACGGAGATACTGTGGTTTTGGCTACGGCCGTAATGTCAGATACACAAAGGGAAGGAATTGATTTTTTTCCTTTGACCGTTGAGTACGAAGAACGCTTTTATGCGGCAGGCAAAATTCTGGGCTCCCGCTTCATTAGGAGGGAAAGCAAGCCTTCGGACGAAGCCATACTGACAGCCAGGTCAATCGACCGGGCCATCAGACCGCGTTTCCCCAGAGGTTTCCGCAAAGAAGTGCAAGTGGTTATCACCTGCCTTTCCTGGGACGGCCAGAATGACCCCGACGTCATAGGTCTTCTGGCGGCTTCCATAGCGCTTTCCATTTCCGACATTCCCTGGTTAGGACCTTTAGGGATTGCCAGAATTGGGCAAAAAGAGGGTCAGTTCATTCTGAATCCCACTTACGAAGAAAGAAAAGGAAGCAGTCTTGATTTCCTGCTGGCCGCTATGAGCTCTGATAAAGAACTGCTTCTCAATATGGTGGAAATGGAAGGAGAGGAAGTAAGCGAAGATACGGTGGTTAAGGCCTACGAGTTTGCCAAGCCCCATCTTCAAAAAACCATTGACCTGCAGAGAGAAATCGTCAAAAAGGCGGGCAAGGAAAAAATAGAATTGCCCCGGGTTCTGGCAGACGCCGTTCTGGAAAACGAAGTCAGGGAATTTCTGGGATATAAGCTGGAAAAAGCCCTCGAATCCGATTCCGTCGGCGACCTAAAGGACGAGCTTACTAATTTCATAGGAAGCAAATACCCAGAAATGGGAAAAGAGAAGGAAGCTAACAAGATATTCGACCAAGAACTGGAAAAAACAGTCCATGAAAATGTCATTAAGAAGGGAAAAAGGCCCGACGGCAGGAAGCCCGACGAAATCAGGAAATTGGATATGGAAGTAGGACTTTTGCCTCGCACCCACGGCTCGGGTCTTTTTGTCAGGGGCGAAACCAAAGCACTTTCCATTCTCACCTTGGGCTCTCCCGGAGACGTCAGGCTGCTGGAAGGCATGGAAATCAGGGGAGAGAAAAGATTTATGCATCACTACAACTTCCCGCCCTACAGTTCGGGTGAAGTAAAGCCGATGAGGGGGCCGGGGCGACGAGAAATAGGCCACGGAATGCTGGCTGAAAAAGCTCTTTTCCCGCTGGTGCCCAAAATCGAGGATTTTCCTTACACCATCAGAGCGGTAACGGAAATAGTTTCTTCCAATGGATCAACCTCCATGGCATCGGTATCGGCGGCTTCTCTGGCCATGATGGACGCCGGCGTTCCTATTAAGGCTCCCGCGGCCGGGATAGCCGTAGGATTGATGAGTAATGAAAAAGGGGAATACAAACTGCTGGCTGATATCCAGGGGCCGGAAGACCACCACGGCGACATGGACTTTAAGGTGGCCGGCACCAAAGAGGGGATAACTGCCATACAAATGGACGTGAAAATTGACGGCATCAGTGATACAATACTAAAAGAGGCGTTGCTGATGGCAAAGAAAGTCCGGGAGCAAATCTTAAAGGAAATGGAAAAGACCTTGGCAAAGCCCAGAGAAAAACTTTCTCCTTGGGCTCCCCGCATTTACACCCTGCAGATAAAGCCGGACAAAATCAGGGAAGTAGTGGGGCCCGGGGGCAAGGTTATCAACGAAATCATAGACAAATGCGAAGTTTCCATTGACATTGAAGACGACGGAAAGATATTCGTAACCGGAGAAAAAGAAGAAGCCGCCCAAAAGGCAGTTGAGTGGATTAAAAACATCACCAGAGAGGTGGAAGTGGGGGAGACCTTCCAGGGCAAGGTGAAAAGAATAATGAACTTTGGCGCTTTTGTGGAAATACTGCCGGGCCAAGAAGGTCTCGTCCACATCTCTCAATTAGCCCCCTAC
>CAYPPH010000020.1:0-7516 GCA_964412565.1 uncultured Candidatus Saccharibacteria bacterium | reverse complement strand
TCGAACCCACACGGTTTTACCCATAGGATCCTAAGTCCTACGCGTCTGCCAGTTCCGCCACGTCCGCGTATCACAATTTTAATGTTTTTTAATAATAAAATCAACCCTGTTTAGAAGTGTATTTATTAGCTGTGTCGTTAATAAAAATATATCTAAGATTAAAGAGAAACTTTTCCAAAACTAAGACAGAAAAAATTAAAGTAATTTTTTCTGTCTTAGGGTTCTAACGGAGTCAACCCTCTTTAAGAGAATTAACTACTTAATAGTGATGAATTCCAAGGCTATTTAACTTCTTCCGTAAGAAGACTTGCAATGATACTGATTAATCCTCTGGCGGCCAAGGCTACAGCTATTCCAATCAAAGAGTTAATCAGCATCTGCCTAGCTGTCTTGAGAGTTTCCGGATTACCGCCAGCAGTAACGAAAAAGAAGCCAGCTACAGTTAAGAATATTGCGGCAACGGCGATGAGGGCCGCAAAAATATAACGGCCAATTTCGTTAATAAGATTCTGTATATCTCCAATATTGGTATATTTCGCTACATAACACTTGCCGTCAGCATATTGACCGTTTTCCTCTAAGCACTCTTCTTCCGTTATAGCAAAGGCAACCGCAGGTCCAACCAAGAAGGTAGCCAAAATTAGAGCTGAAACTATTTGTTTTGTTTTCATGTTACAAATTGTTTTGTTTTATCTCGACCTTTGGTTGATTTTGTTTTGAAATTTCGCGATTCCGAAATAATAAAGCGGCAAAAAGGCTTCTTCTTTAACTCCTAACAAAGATTGCAATACATTTATTAGTCCTCTGGCGGCAATGACTATAGCCAACCCAATAAGCGTGTAAAGGGCCAATTTTTTGGCATTATTCACTTTATCCGGACTGCCTCCAGACGTTACGAACATAAAGCCGGCTATAATCAGCATAACGGGAGCCAGGGCCATAGCAATCATAAAAATAAAACCGATAACGGCATTCAGTAGCTCTTCAAAAGTATCTACGTTGAGGGGATTACAAATTTGCCCTGGCGGGCACTCTTCGTTTCCAGAATAGGTTTGCTGTTGTTGGCTTGGAGTTGTTTGTTGAGGGGAAGGAGCGGCTGCGGCAACACATTTTCCGTTGCTGCAAATTCCAGATGCGCATTCTCCGTTGCAATAACAAGTATCGCCTACATTAAGACTATAATATATAGGATCGCAGCAAAGTCCCAAGGAACAAACCATATTTTTCCGTCCTTCAAGACTGACGCAACAATTTTCATTGATAGAACAAGCCTGCCCCCTTTCAACACAAGGAATCGCCCCTGACTGAGAAGATACGGTAGTAAACGTCCAAGAGTTGCTCCATGAAGACATCAACGGCACGTTCTGACAATCAGAATCTCCGCAAGATTTAACATGCCAGGTATAAAGAGTACCGCTGGTCAGCTTTCCGGACGGCACCTTTATAAATGATTGAGTTGTAAAGCTTGTCCACGCATCAATTATTTGAATGATATAACCGGCAGCGCCGGCTACCGGACTCCAATAAAGCGTCGGTGTAAGAAAAACATCCGTTGCTCCATCCTTTGGGGTGGGATTAACCGGAGCAGACAAGGGAGCGGTCCCGGCAGTAGTGAATGTCCAAGAAGCACTTCGAGGATGAATATCATGACAATTTATGTCAGAACAGGCTCTAACATTCCAAGAATAAGTTGTGCCGGCAACTAATTTGCCACTAGGAACATTTATTGTGGTTTCGGTCGTAACTACGGACCACACTCCCTCTATCCAAGGCACATAAGCTATAGCGCCTGTCACTGGTTGCCAAGAAAGAGTAGGCGTCAGAGAAATACCGGTTGCTCCGTCTTCGGGGGCAGACAAAACTGGCGCCTCCAGGGTTTGAGCTTGAACAGATAAAGACAACGCAAATAAAAATGTTCCGACTGAAAGAATTTTAAATACTTTCTTCATATTGTATTACTTTACCAGAATTAGGGCTTTGTGATAAGAGCCGGCCGGGAATTCTTTCTCTATCTTCAAGCCGAGATCTCGGGCGTCTTTTTTTATTTCATCAAAAGAAACGTGCTCTATTTCCTTGGTCAGGGGATTGTCCTTTATCCAGTCAACCACCAGAATCCTGCCTCCGGGCTTTAAAGCCCTTTTGCCCTCAGCCATCACTCCCCCCTTGTCGTCGCACTCGAATAAAAGATTGGTCATTAAAACTAAATCGCAGGATTCATCAGGCAATCTTTCTATTCTGGTTTCCACGTCGTCTACAATAGTTTCAATGTTGTTGAGTTTTTGCAGTTGAGCCTTGCTTTTCAGGGCGGATAGCTTTTCTTCCAAAACGTCAATGGCGTAAACCCTGCCTTCCTCCAAGATTTTGGCCAAAGGCAATACCCAGCCGCCCGAACCCGAACCGAAGTCGGCGGCGGTCATGCCGGGTTTTAAAGAAAGCTGGCTCAGTATTTTTGATGGGTCGACAAACTCTACCATATATATTACAGACAGGCGGCCGAAGCCACTTTGTCTGACGGCTCCAGCTTCATTATCCTCACTCCCTGAGTGGCTCTGTAAAGCTTGCTGATAGAGCTGACTTTGGTGCGAATGACATGCCCCTTGCGAGAAATGACAATCAGGTCTTCTTCCTCGCCCGTCAGCACTATGGCAAAAGCAACATTTCCCGTTTTCTGAGTAACCCTGGTAGCAATAATTCCCGATCCCCCCCTACTTTGGGTTTTGTACTCTTTAACCTCGGTCCTCTTGCCAAAACCATTTTCTGTCACTATAAGGAGATGCGATTTTTCTTGAGTTGCAGGAGAAATCACGTCCATAGCCACGACTTCATCATCCTTTTTAAGACGGATACCCTTAATGCCGGAGGCCGTTCTGCCCATAGGCCTTATGTCCTTTTCCTTAAACCTTATGGACTGGCCCTTCTTTGTCACCAAAACAATGTCATCGTTTCCCGTGGTCTTTCTGACGCTTCTCAATATATCGCCCTTTCTTAGAGATATGGCAATCAAACCCGATTTCCTGACGTTTTTAAAGTCCTCCAAAGGAGTCTTTTTTATTATACCAGCTTTCGTCACCATAACTAAATATTTTGTCCCCCGTTTCTCGTCCTCCTTGCCCCAGGGATGCAAAGACAATATCTTCTCCTGCTGGGAAATTTCCAGGAAATTGAGCAATCCTCTCCCCTTGGCCACTCTTGAGCCCTCGGGAATTTCATAGACGGGAGTGCGGAACACCTTGCCGGAATCCGTAAAGAAGAGCAGGGAATCATGGGTCATGCAGGTTTGGAAGTGCTCGACAATGTCATCGCCCATAGTTTTCATGCCGACCATTCCTCTCCCGCCTCTTTTCTGCTTCCTGTAAAGAGAGGGGTTAATTCTTTTGACGTATCCTCCTTGAGTAAGGGTGATAATGGTTTCTTCCTGGGGAATCAAATCCTCTTCAGCTATCTCTCCAACTTTCTGAATATTGACCTTGGTTCTTCTTTCATCGCCGAAAGCGTCCTTAGCCGCTTTCAACTCTTTCTTAACCACCTCTTTAACTTTCTGGGGGCTCTTTAAAATGGCAGTCAATTCTTTAATCCTGGCCCTCATTTCCTTCAGCTCATCTTCTATTTTCTTTCTTTCCAATTTAGCCAAAGCCGACAGTTTGGTTTCCAAAATGGCGTTAGCTTGAACTTGGGTCAGCCTGAATCTTTTCATTAAGTTTTTCAAAGCATCTTCCCGACTGGCCGAATTCTTAATGGTTCTGATGACAGCGTCAATGTTAGCCAAGCATTTATGCAGACCTTCCAGAATGTGGGCCCTTTCCTTGGCTTTTTCCAAATCATACTGCGTCCTGCGATAAACCACTTCCTTCCTGTGCTCCAAATAATAGCTCAAAACGTCTGGCAGAGGCAGCACTCTCGGCTGAATACCCTCCACCAAGGCCAACATATTGAGATGGAAGGTCTTTTGAAGATCGGTAAACTTGTAGAGCCGATTGAGTATTTTTTGGGGATAGGCGTCTCTAAGCAACTCAATGACTATTCTCATACCCTCTTTGTCGGATTCATCCCTGATGTCTTTTACGCCGTCAATCTTCTTTTCTTGAACCAGATGGGCAAACTGGGCGATAAGGCTGGACTTTAAAACCTGGTAAGGGATTTCCGTGATAACTATCTGCTTTCTGCCCGTCTTTTCCGACTCCAGAATCTCGGCCTTCCCCCGGCTGACAATTGAGCCCTTGCCTTGGGAATAGGCCTCGATGATTTCTCTTTGATTGAAAATGCTGCCTCCGGTCGGAAAGTCGGGCCCCTTGATGAATTCAAACAAGTCCTCCGTATCGGCCTTGGGGTGATCCAAAAGATACACGCAGGCATCAATCACTTCCGATAAATTATGAGGCGGAATATTGGTAGCCATGCCAACGGCGATCCCCAAAGAGCCGTTCAGCAAAAGCTGAGGGACGGGCGATGGCAAAACAGTTGGTTCTTTCCTGGTACCGTCAAAGTTTTCGGCAAAATTCACCGTGTTCTTTTGGATATCCTCCAGCATCTTCTCCCCTATTTTTGACATTTTGGCTTCGGTATATCTCATTGCGGCCTGGGAGTCCCCGTCGATTGAACCAAAATTGCCCTGCCCGTCAATCAATGGATATCTTAAGGAAAAATCCTGGGCCATGCGAGCCAAGGCGTCGTAAATCGCCATATCTCCGTGCGGATGATATCTTCCGAGAGTGGACCCTACCACGGTGGCCGACTTCCTGTATTTGGCAGAATGCGTCAGACCGTCCTCCCACATGGCATAAAGTATGCGCCGGTGAACCGGCTTCATGCCGTCTCTGATGTCTGGCAAGGCGCGGGAAACTATCACCGACATGGCATAGTCGATATAGCTTTCCTGCATTTCCTCGGTAATCAGCCGCGGCTTGACGTAGCCTATCTCTGTTTCCTTATTCTGTTGCGGTCGCTTCTTTGGCATTTAGAAAATTCACGGCTTTAAGACGATAATCTTTGTCTCCTCGGAAGGCAAATCTTTCCTTTTTATCAAAAGTTTGTTCTGGGCTTCAGTTGATTTCTTTCCCATCTCCTTTAAGAACTTGTCCACTCCTTCCAGCTTCACCTTGAGCTTGGGTATATGGTAGTGCATGGGAATAACGATTCTGGGCTCGAGTTGAGCGATAACCTTAGCCGCTCCCTTGCTGTTTATGGTATACACTCCTCCGACAGGCACCATGAGAATATCCACGTCCCCTATTTTGTCCAGCTGGGAGGTTTCCAGTTCCTTTTGGCCGAAATCCCCCAGATGGCAGAGCCGCATATCTTCAGCCTCAATGATATAAATGGTATTCGCCCCTCTTTCCTTGCCCTCTTTTTCGTCGTGCCAGGCGGGAATTCCCTGGATGTAAACGTCCTTTATTTCATATTCCCCGGGGCTCTCTATCACCAGAGGGTCGCCCTTGACCGCCTTTTTGTTGTTGTGGTCGTGATGATCATGGGTAATGAGCAGGGCGTCAGCCGAAAGAGAGGGCACCTTCAATCCCGTGGCCTCGTCAAAAGGGTCTATAACAATAGAAGCTTGCTCGGCCTTCGCTCGAGCAGCTGTTATTTGAAAACAAGATTGTCCGTGCCAGATGATATGCATATTTAACTGCTTGTATTGTACCATATTGGCAATCGAATCTCAACTCCTGCTATCGAGGGCAGGCGGACTTGCCACATTTAAGCTCATGTGATATATTGGCAATTAGTATGAAAGACATTTTGGAGAAAAATAATCTGTTAAAGCCTGCCAAGATCGGCGAAATCGTCGAGGGCAGGATTATTGGTTTGGGGCAATCCACCGTCTATATTGATTTGGGGCCCATGGGCACGGGAATTGTCTTTGGCCGCGAGTTCTACAATTCCAGGGACGAGCTGAGAAAGCGCAAAATCGGCGACAAAATCAATGCCAAAATAGTTGATTTAGAGGATGATGACGGCTACATTGAGCTTTCTTTATCGGAAGCCGGCAGAGAAATGGGATGGGAAGAATTGAGAAGGAAAAAGGAAAACGGCCAAACCATTAAAGTCAAAGTAACCGGAGCCAACAAGGGAGGCCTTTTGGCGGAAGCCGAAGGAGTGCAGGGATTCCTGCCCGTTTCCCAATTGTCTCCCGAGCACTATCCCCGAGTAGAGGGGGCTGACAAGGAAAAAATACTGGCCCGTCTCCAGAAATTGGTCGGCCAGACATTGGAAGTCAAGATTTTCGACATCAACCCCAAAGAAGACAAACTTATATTTTCCGAAAAGGCCACCGACACCGAAAAACTGAAAGAAATACTGAAGAATTACAAGGTTGGGGATGTGGTCGAAGGAGAAATAACGGGAGTGGTGGACTTCGGCGCCTTTATGAAATTTAAGCCGGAAGCTCCCGACCAGGAAGAGCCTTTGGAAATGGAAGGGCTGATTCACATATCGGAGCTCGACTGGCAGCTGATCGAAGACCCCTCCGAAGTGGTTGAGGTGGGACAGAAAGTGCAGGCTAAAATCATAGAAATTACCGACGACGGACGCGTTTCCCTGTCTCTCAAGGCCTTAAAAAAAGACCCTTGGGAAAAAATCGAAGAAAAATTCAAAAAGGGGGATGTTATTGAGGGAAAAGTTACTAAGCTCAATCCTTTCGGCGCTTTTGTCCAAGTGGCTCCAAAAATCCAAGGATTGGTCCATATTTCGGAATTCGGCACCAAGACCAAAATGGAAGAGAGTTTGAAGGTGGGAGAAAAATACAAATTCCAGATTCTCCAGATAGAACCCAAAGACCACCGCATGACTCTCAAGCTGGCGGATTAAGAAAACCGCGCAATTGACTTGTCTTTACTTGACAAGTTTTTATTTTGGTGATATAATAAGTCATCCTGTACATTCAAGTGCCAAATAGGGAAATATTTTTTAGGAGGATTACCGATGAATAAGAATAATAATGAACTCGTTCCTTGCCCCGGCTGTTCGGGACAAAAAAAGAACGGGATGGCTCTCTGCTACAACTGCAAGAAGCAGTATGTGGCACAGGCCGCCGACTTCGCTCTGGCTGGGGATCCAGTCCCCAGCTATGATGAGTGGATCGAAAGGAGAGTTCGAGACAAAATCCCGATCCTCCAGGCCGAGATGAGAACCGCGCAGGAGAACCTCACTGCCGTGCGGGAGAAGGTAGATAAGAAAATTGGACGACTCTTAATGGAAAAGGTTTCCGGCCAGACCCTGGAGCCCGTAGTACTCCAAGAAATCAAGGACCGTCTCCGAAAACAAGAAGGAGACGGGATCTGGAGGACACTTGACGGTCCCAGCGTCTACCGGGAGGCCAAAATAGCAGGCGCCCGGCTCCAAGAGGCCTGGCGTTTGCTGAAAGATTTGGAAAAGAAGGAAGCCGCCGAACCTGCTTCCCCCGTCACGCCTACCAAAGCTCGAGCCAAACCGGCTCGAGCCAGGAAAAAAAAGGCCGATGCCGAGGAAAAGAAGCCACGGCGCACCCAAAAAGCTAAGGGCGGCCGCAACGGCAGCCGCC
>CAYPPH010000019.1:0-7698 GCA_964412565.1 uncultured Candidatus Saccharibacteria bacterium | reverse complement strand
CAGGGTGCCGGCGGTAAAGGTGTTTCCTGCGCTGGTCTCGGTGTCGCTGAAGTAGGCGAACGCGCCTGCTCCGACCAGACCGACAACCAAAGCTACGGTCATAAGGCTGAATAGGATCTTTTTCATCTTGTCCTCCATTCTCCTCAGTTTAAATTTTGCTTTCGCAATCTAAGGAGAACAATATATCAACCGGTCTTTCCCGAACGTCATTCAGTCTTTCCTGAAAGTCACCCTAAACCTCGCTCTCAAATCTCTGTTCCTCCTTAAGAATGAAAAGTGCTATATATTAAAATGGAGTTAATCCAATGATTTTCTACTATAGCACACACAATAAAACTTGTCAACGGTATTAATGTTAAACACTTAATATCCAGCAGAAAAATAGTAAGGCCCGAGTTGCAAATTGCGAACTCGGGCCTTGATATCGGAAAGAAATTTGAGAGTTTGGTTTGGGATAAAGGTTACGGGGTTACTTGGTCCAGGGTGAAGACAACGTCAAACACCACGCTGTCGCTCTGTACGATGTTGCCGGTGCCAGAAGCCAAAGGTATTACCTTGAGATGGAATGTCCCTCCGGTTTCTCCTCCTTCAAGAAGCCCGGGATCACCTGTGACGGTGATTTTCCCTGCAGCAACTGTCTCCTTCAGGGTCTTTACTGCTACGCCAATTGGCCAAACCTTGTGTGGTGTTCCGTCAGGATCTGTGACCACTACTGTTACGTGAAGGTAATCACTTAGCTCACCCTGACCGGGACCGGGATCGCCGCAAGTAGCACAACCTGTACCATATGCCGATTCTTCAGCATCCATCTCTGGCTCATTGCAACCATTGTCGTTGTCGACGAGGCTCGTAAACTCGAAGCTCAGCCTGCCGTCAATGGTACCAGTGTTCTCAATTTTCCAGAGACCACAGTAGCCACCACCGTAAAGAGCATCTCCGGGTGCAATGTTGTCCTTGCTGAGATGTACCGTGCATGGATCGTCGTTACCTACCTGCAGATTCAGGGTGCCGGCGGTAAAGGTGTTTCCTGCGCTGGTCTCGGTGTCGCTGAAGTAGGCGAACGCGCCTGCTCCGACCAGACCGACAACCAAAGCTACGGTCATAAGGCTGAATAGGATCTTTTTCATCTTGTCCTCCATTCTCCTCAGTTTAAATTTTGCTTTCGCAATCTAAGGAGAACAATATATCAACCGGTCTTTCCCGAACGTCATTCAGTCTTTCCTGAAAGTCACCCTAAACTTCGCTCTCTCAACTTCCATTTATTCTTAAAATTAAAGTGCTATATATTTAAAAATTGAAGTTTCCTCCAATAACTCTATTTTTTAAAATAGTGCTGTAACTTTAACATTCTTAAAAATACTGTCAAGTACTTATTGCCCAGTATAAAAAGAGTGAGGCCCGAGTTGCAAATTGCGAACTCGGGCCTTGTGATATCGGAAAGAAACTTAAGAGTTTGGTTTAGGAGAAGTTCTTACTGACCAGCTGTCTGGGCAAGCTCAAAGGTTATGTCAATATCCATTGAGTCTGACTGAGCCTGATTGTCGTTGGGTGTCGACCACCAGTCAAAGAGGGCAACAATGTAAGTAGTGGTTCCGGCATTCAAGGGCTCATTGAGGTCGAAGTTACTCGGAAGTGCGCTGACCAGTCCATTGTAGAAAACTACATCACCGGTAGAAATCCAGCCATCGCCACCATAATCGACGAACAGGCGCAGATTGACAACATTCTGAAGTTCGCCATTACCCATACCAGGATCACCTGCAGTGGGGTCTCCAGCTTCTACCTCCGCCTCTGTGCGGATATTTTCGTAGCTGGTTACTGTAACGTTCTCCAGATCAATGTACCCATCGAGGGTACCGATGTTCTCGAGCTTGTATTTCCCCTTTGGCTGATTGCCGGGCCGCATATTGGTAACAGTGAACTTGGTAGCAGTCAAAGGATTCTGACCATCTACCTCGAGGTCCAGGGTGCCGGCGGTAAAGGTGTTTCCTGCGCTGGTCTCGGTGTCGCTGAAGTAGGCGAACGCGCCTGCTCCGACCAGACCGACAACCAAAGCTACGGTCATAAGGCTGAATAGGATCTTTTTCATCTTGTCCTCCATTCTCCTCAGTTTAAATTTTGCTTTCGCAATCTAAGGAGAACAATATATCAACCGGTCTTTCCCGAACGTCAGAAAGTCTTTCCTTTCAGTCATCCCAAACCTTACTCTCTCAAATCTCTATTTATTCTAAATAGTAAAAGTGCTGTATATTAAAAAATTGGAGCTCCCTCCAATAACTCTGTTTTTTTAACAGTATTGTAACGCTAGCACATTCAAGAAATCTTGTCAAGCCCTAATAAAAAGAAGCGGCAAGAGTGCCACCTTTTCTATTTTGGCCATTTAAGCCAATTTAAGGTATCTTTATTATATGTTTTATTTACTATTTTGTCAATAATTTGTTTTTTTTTGGCAGGGCCTTATAATCCCTGTTCTTTATTAAAAATCTCTTCCCCTTCCCTTTTTCCAGCACTCCCTTGTGTCCTTTATTGACAAAAGCCACCACCGGCTTTCCAGTAGCCATTGCTTCTATCAGGACTATTCCAAAACTTTCCCCGTAAATAGCCGGACTGCAGTAAATGTCGCAGGAAGCGTAGTACGAGGGGGCTTTTGATTCGTCCGTCTCGCCCTCAAACACCACATTAGTCAGCTTTTTCTTTCTCGTCCATCTTTTGCATTTCTCTTTCCTCTTGCGACGAGGCACGATAATCTTTGACTCTATGCCCCGCCTGCGGAATTCCCCGTGCAAACCTAAAACATGGCGCTTCACGCCACCAGGTTTCATAAAACTATGAGAGGTAATCAGTCCTACCTTTATGAGCTTGAAAAAAGAATGAGTCTTTGATACATTGTAATTGATGTCAGAAGAAAATCCAAACCAGGAAATGCCAGACAAATTGCCTCCTCAGAATATAGAGGCGGAAATGTGCCTCCTTGGTTCTTTGATGTTGGACAAAAACGCCATCATCAAAGTGGTGGACTTCCTGCAGCCCAGGGACTTTTACAAAGGAAACCACCAAACAATATACAAGGCCATGCAAAAGTTATTTGAAAGGAGCGATCCCATCGACTTGCTGTCCGTAGCCAGCTCTCTGAGGGAAATGGGCAAACTGGAGGAAGCGGGGGGCAACACCTATTTGGCAGAGCTCATAAACACAGTGCCCACCGCCACTCACGTTGCCAATTACGCCAAAATAGTACAGAAAAAGAGAATTCTCAGAGACCTGATCGACGCTTCCTACGAGATAGGGGTGATGGGCTACAACGAATCAGAAGACGTGGACCAGCTGCTGGATGCGGCTGAGAAAAGAATTTTCAGCATCGCCCAGCATTCTTTAACCCAAAACTTCATTCCCGTAAAATCCACTCTCAATGAGGCCTTTGAAAGAATGGACATGCTCTCAAAGCACGGCGGACAAATCAGGGGCCTGCCTACGGGCTTTGTTGACTTGGACAATATGCTCGCGGGCTTTCAAAAATCCGACCTGATTCTTTTGGCCTCCCGCCCCAGCATGGGAAAATCGGCTTTGGCGATTGACGTAGCCAGAAACGTGGCCGTTTACCAAAAAACGCCCGTGGGCATTTTCAGTTTGGAGATGTCAAAAGACCAGATTGTAGACAGGCTTATCGCCGCCCAGGCCGGAGTGGACTTGTGGAAGCTGAGAACGGGCAAGCTGTCTTCGGAGGACTTCCAAAGAATCCAGCAGGCCCTGGGAATACTCTCTGAAGCTCCGATATTCATTGACGATGCCGCTACCGCCAATATTCTGCAAATGAGAGCCATGGCAAGACGCTTGCAGGCAGACAAGGGATTGGGATTAATAGTGGTGGACTATCTCCAACTGATGGAGCCCCGAAATGCCAACACCAGCGAAGTCCAGCAGGTGACGGAAATATCCAGATCTTTAAAGGGCCTGGCCAGAGAATTAAACACACCCGTTTTAGCCCTGTCGCAGCTTTCCAGGGCAGTGGAGATGAGAACGCCTCCCAGGCCCAGACTGGCCGATTTAAGGCAGTCTGGCTGCTTAACGGGAGATACATTAATCACCAACGCCGACAACGGGGAACGTGTTCCGATTAAAGATATTGCCGAGGGGAGGGTTAACACCCCCTTTCCTGTTTTTGCAGTCGATGAGTCATACAAAATAGGAACGTACCGGATGGTAAAGGCCTTCTATTCCGGAAGGAAAACCGTCTACGAGTTGAAGACAAGAGGCGGAAACGCCATAAAGGCCTCCGCCAACCATAAATTTTTAACAATTAACGGGTGGCAAAGACTGGATCAATTAAAGCCGGGAGATTGTATCGCCCTGCCCAAAAGATTCCAGGTTTCCAACTGCAAAAATCTCTTAAGCGACCGGGAATTAGTCTTGCTTGCCCATCTCTTGGGAGACGGATGCATACTGCCGCGCCAACCCTTCCATTACACAAGCGCAGACATTAAAAACATCGAAACCGTAAGAAATGCAGCAAAAACCTTGTTTTCCGTAGAAACCAAGCTGGTAAAACAAAAGAATTGGTTTCATTTATACCTGTCATCCCCTTATCGTCTGACTCACGGAAAGCACCACCCCATTACCAATTGGTATAAAAAACTCGGCATCGGACTGGTTCATTCTTGGGACAAAAAAATACCCGCCGCAGTATTCGGGTGCGATAACAAAAGAATATCTCTTTTCCTTAAGCACCTTTGGTCAACTGACGGTAACCTGAGCTGGAAAAAGCTGTCCGGAAGAAAGCCGGCCGGAAATATCTATTACGCCACCAGTAGCCTCATTATGGCCCAACAGATTCAGTCCCTTCTGTCGCGACTTGGAATCGGAAGCTCTCTTCGAAAGAATCACTACAAAAAACAATACAGACCGATGTACCATATCGTCATAGAGGGAAGCAGAGAACAATTAAGCTTTATGGAAAAAGTAGGGATCGCCGGAAAAAAAGGGAAAATCGTAAAGCCGCTGACTAAAGCTCTGAAGAAAATAGTTCCTAATCCGAATATTGATGTGATTCCTCAAGTTGTCTGGGAATCCGTTATCGAGCCGATCGCTGTGCAATCGGGAGTAAATCTGCGAGAGCTGCAAAAAACAAAAACCAGATCATGGGGACGAAACACCCTCTTTAATTCCGGAATAAGCAGGGAACGAATGCAAAAAATAGCCTCTGTCCTCAACAGTCCAGTTCTCGACAATCTGGCAAACTCGGATATTTCTTGGGAAAAAATCGCTTCAATTGAAAAGTTGGGTATAGAAAATGTGTATGATGCCACGGTTGAAAACGTACACAATTTTGTAGCTAACGATATTATTGTTCACAACAGCCTGGAACAAGATGCCGATGTGGTCCTTTTCATCTATCGCGAGAAGCAAAGAGGCGAAGAGATTCCTCAGAATATAACCGAAATCATTATTGCCAAGCACCGCAACGGCCCCATTGGAGCCACCAAACTCTATTTTGACGCTCAGAAAGTGAGTTTCCGCAATCTGGAAAAATACCAGGAAGAGGCGGAAATTTTCTGAGTAAAGAAGTGCTCACAAGTTCGCATGTATCCCCCTTCAATACAAAAACTGATAGACCAGTTTTCCAAGTTTCCAACAGTTGGGCCGCGAACCGCCGCCCGCTTCGTTTTTTATTTAATCAAGCTGCCAGAGGAAAGGATAGAAAAGCTGGTCAGCTCCATCAATAACCTCAAAAAAAGAATAAAACTTTGTAGCTTCTGCTTCAATCCTTTCGAGGGAGAAGAAGAACTCTGCGAAATATGCCTCAACCCCAAGAGGGACAAGTCCTTAATCTGCGTGGTGGAAAAGGAATCTGATTTGGAAGCCCTGGAGAAAACCAAGCAATACAGGGGCAGGTATTTTATTTTGGGGGGCACCGTATCCAAGCTGAAAAAAGAGGATTTAAAAAACCTGAGAACGGACGAATTGTTGGAAAGAGTGAAAAATCCGGAAATATCCGAAGTGATCATAGCCACCAACTCCACTCCGGAGGGAGAAAATACCGCCCTCTATTTGGAAAGAGTGCTTGAGCCGACGGATAAAAAAATAACCCGCTTGGGACGGGGTTTGCCCGTGGGAAGCGAGTTGGAATACGCCGACGAAGAAACTTTGAAATCCGCCCTGGAAGGAAGAAAATGAAATAAGCGAGGTTCAGCCTCGTTCACCTATCTTGGTAATCTCCACTTCGGTAAAGGGCTGACGATGCCCTTTTTTGATTTTGTAGCGCTTTTTTGCTTTATACTTGAAAACAATCACTTTCTTGTTTTTGCCCTGGCTGACCACCTTGCCCATTACCTTAGCTCCCTGGACTTTAGGAGTGCCCACTTCCACTTTCTTGTTTTTTTCCAAAAGCAAAACGTCAGAGAAGCTGATTTCACTCCCCTCTTTTTTGTCCAATTTCTCCACTTTTATTTTATCTCCAGGAGAAACCAAGTATTGTTTCCCTCCGGTTTTGATTACTGCTAACATTATCCTTTTTTAAGCTTTTTAGTTTCTTTAAACTCTTTTAAACGCTCGACTTTGTCAGAAAACATATTGAGGCGCTTCTCGGAAGTATCGTAAGAAGACATGGCGTTCCTTAGATGAGAACCCAGCTTCCTGAAATCGTTCATTAGTTTTCCAGCGTCCTGCTGGATTCTATCCAGTCTTTTTAAAATGTCCTGGGTCTGGCGGGAAATCTGGGTGTCCTTGAACCAGTGCTCGATTGTCCTCAGGGTCAGGTAAATGGTGTTGGGAGAGGTCATAATGACCCGCTTTGACCAAGCGTAGGAAGCCAAGTCGAATTCTCTGCCTATGTTGTTGACTATCTCGTAGTAGATGGCTTCGGCCGGAATATACATTAAAGCGAACTCAACCGTGGACTCAGAAGGTATTATATACTTTTCTGCAATTTTATCAATATGTCCCCTCAAATCGGAAATGAACTTTTTCTGAAAGGCATCCCTTTCCGGCCCCGAGGACTCTACCATTTTGACAAAGTTCTCGGAAGGGAACTTGGAGTCAATAGGCAGTATCCTGCCGTTGGGAAGCTTTAAGACCGCATCCACCTGCTCACCGGTGGAAAACAAATGTTGTATTTTGTATAAGTCCTGCGGGAAATGCTGAGAAAGGATGTGCTCCAGCGACGCCTCTCCCCACTGGCCCCTCAGTTTGGGGGCCTTGAATATTTCCTGAAAGGTGGAAACATCTTTAACTCTGTCTTGAACCTGCTTTAAATCTTCTCTGATTTGCGTCGCTTCCTTAGTGAAAGAGCGGATCTGGTCGTTCATGGCTCGGGAAGTGCCGTCTTGGACATCCCTTATTTCTTTCAATTGGGCTGTCATCAGGTCGGTCAATCTTCTCTCCAAGTCCTTGATGTTGTCTGACTGTCTTTCGTCAATCCTCGACTTTCTCAAGGAATAAAAAATTATTCCTGTCAGGAAAGCCAGCAGGACGGCTATCAAAAAAGAATATTGAAGAATCTCGCTCATAGCCATATTTTAACATTGTCTTACTGTTTAGTCCACCTTAACTGTGTAACGTCGGGTATTACACATCACAATTAAGTCATACTATTATTTTCTCCATCCAAGGTCAAAACAAAAGAGACGCCATTATACAGCGTCTCTTTCTGAGATTAAGCTTTATGCGCTTGTGACAAGAGGCAGCACTTCCCTGAAAAGGTCC
>CAYPPH010000018.1:0-7776 GCA_964412565.1 uncultured Candidatus Saccharibacteria bacterium | reverse complement strand
GCCAGTCCGGCTGTCTTGAGGGCTATAGGCACCCCTCTGAGCAACAAGTATTCTGAGGGTTATCCTGGAAAAAGATACTACAGCGGCAACAAATACATTGACAAAATCGAGAATTTGGCGGTTGAGCGGGCCAAAAAGTTATTTCGGGCAGATCACGCCAATGTCCAGCCGCACTCTGGCTCCCAAGCCAATGCCGCCGTATATTTGGCCCTTTTGGATTACAAAGACAAGATTTTAGGATTTGACTTGGCTTCGGGCGGCCACCTGACACATGGTTCCCCGGTTAACTTTTCGGGCAAGCTTTACAACTTTTCCTATTACGGGGTTGATAAAAAAACGGAGATGATTGACTTGAAGGATGTGGAGAAAATCGCTCTCAAGTTTAAACCAAAATTAATCGTAGTAAGCACCACTGCTTACTCCAGGAAGCTGGACTTCAAAGGATTTAGCAAAATTGCCAAAAAAGTTGGCGCTTATCTTTTCGCTGACATAGCTCACATTGCGGGCTTGGTGGCTGCCGGGGTTCATCTCAGCCCTTTTCCTTACTGCGACGTAGTTTCATCAACCACCCATAAAACTCTGAGGGGACCGCGGGGCGGGCTGATTTTGTGCAAAAAAGAGCTGGCAGCAAAAATTAATAAGGCGGTTTTTCCGGGTATGCAGGGAGGGCCATTGGAAAACGTCATAGCTTCAAAAGCAGTTTGCTTTCAAGAAGCAATGAAACCCTCCTTCAAGAAATACCAGAAACAGGTGATTTTGAACGCCAAAGCGATGGCTGGAGAATTCAAGAAAAAGGGAATAAGGGTGATAAGCTCGGGCACGGACAATCATCTGATGGTTATTGACGTTTCTCCTTTTGGCGAATCAAAAGAAATTCAAGACGGATTAGACGAATTGGGCATTTATCTTAACCGCAACGCCATCCCTTTCGATAAAAAGCCGCCCTTCAATCCCTCAGGCCTCAGATTGGGAACGCCGGCTATAACCACGAGGGGATTCAAAGAAAAAGATGCTAAAAAAGTTGCCGGGCTCATCGCAGATTTTTTAAAGGGAGGCGGAAGGAAAAAAATAAAAAAGGAAGTTGACGGGCTGGTAAAAAAGTTTCCCATCTATGAGAATTTTCAATGGTAAAAAAGAGGCAAAAAAGATTTTAGGAGAGCTGGCAAGAAAAATCAGAAAAGAAAAAATCCAGCCTCGGCTGGCCGTAGTGGCGGTAGCTCCAGACAGTTCTTCCCGACTGTATATTAAAAATAAAAAGAAAGCAGCCAAAAAGGCAGGCATTAAGGTGGTTAAGTATGATTTTTCTGCCAAATCCAAAGAGAAAGAGGTAATACGGAAAATCGAAAAATTAAACGACAATCCCTCGGTTCACGGCATTATAGTCCAGCTGCCTCTGCCAAAGAAGTTTAACTCCAGCAAAATAATAAGCAAAATTTCACCACAAAAGGACGTAGACGGATTCCAAGAGGGCAGTATTTTTCAACCGGTTTTGCCTTCAGCCATACTTATTGCTCTTAAAAAGGCGGATGCCGGCATCAAAAAAAAGAGAGTCCTGGCTGTGGTGAATTCCAAAATTTTCGGCAGAACCCTTGAGTTCTTTTTAGAAAAGAAAGGTATAAAGATGAATTACATTCTGAGGCGGGATTTGGCAAAAAGCAAAACAAGGCGGGCCGATGTTTTGATTACCGTCTGCGGTTGTCCGGGCCTAATAAGGGGTGGTATGATAAAAGACGGGGCGATTCTAATTGACGCTGGCATTGTTCTGAAAAGCGGAAAAATAAAAGGGGACGTAGACAGGAAAGACGTGGCCGGCAAGGCTTCCTTTCTAACTCCGGTACCCGGCGGCATCGGCCCCCTTACGGTTGCCTTATTATTAAAAAACGTATACTTGGCATATGGAAATAGCAAAAATCATTGACCATACTAATTTAAAATCCAACGCCACCAAAAAAGACATTATTCGGCTTTGTCAGGAGGCGAAACAATACGGCTTTAGATCCGTCTGCGTTGCTTCCAGGTGGGTTAAATCGGCAAAAGAACAGCTTAAAAGGACAGATATAAAAGTGGTTACGGTAATTGACTGGCCCAATGGAGCTTCTCCTACAAAGGCCCGGGTCTTTCAGGCGAAAGTAGCCAAAGAGGACGGAGCTGACGAGATTGATCCTGTTTTGGGTATCGGTGATTTCAAAATGCAGAACTACGATACGGTTTTAAAGGACCTGAAAGAACTGGCCAAAATACTGCCTACCAAACTGATTATTGAAACCGGTTATTTAACCGACGAAGAAATAAAAAAAGCATCCATTTTGGTAAAGGAAGCCGGTTGTTACTGCGTTAAAACCTCTACCGGTATACCTCCAAAAGTGGACGTAGATACAAAGATTGACCATATAAAATTAATGAGAGAAGCCGTGGGTAATGATTTTCCCATTAAAGCAGCTGGCGGCATCAGAACCATGGAGGATGCCGAAAAGGTGGTTGAGGCGGGAGCCAATATTATCGGCACCAGCTCCGCCCTAAAGATTATCGGCATCTCTCAAGAAGAAGGCGACTATTAAACATGAGCTACATTCCGGTTATAGGTCTGGAAATTCATATTGAATTGAAAACCAAGAGCAAGATGTTTTGCTCTTGCTTAAATGATTCCGACGAGAGGCATCCCAATATCAATGTTTGTCCAATTTGCATGGGGCACCCGGGAACGCTACCTGTTATAAATGAAGAAGCTGTCAAAAAGGTGATTAAAACCGGTCTGGCTCTTCATTCTGAAATTCCGGCTGATTCCAAATTTGACAGGAAAAATTACTTTTACCCAGACTTGCCCAAGGGCTACCAAATCTCTCAATATGATATGCCTCTCTGTAGAGGAGGGTTTTTACAGATTGGCGGTAAAAAAATAAAAATTACCAGGGTTCACTTGGAGGAAGATACCGGCCGCCTTATCCATCCGCCGGGAGCCGAGTATTCTTTAGTTGATTTTAACCGGGCAGGTATACCTTTGATGGAATTGGTGACAGAGCCGGATATCGCTTCAGCCGAAGAAGCTTGGAGGTTTGCCAAGGAACTTCAGCTGATTTTGAGATACCTGGGAGTTTCTGACGCTGATATGGAAAAAGGACAGATGAGGGTGGAAGCCAACATTTCAGTAGGCAGCAAAACCAAGAAGGGGACAAAAGTTGAGATTAAAAACCTTAATTCGTTCCGGGCGGTAGAAAAAGGCATCGGTTATGAAATAGAAAGGCAGATAAAAGTATTGGAGAGCGGAAGAAAGGTGGTTCAAGAGACCAGAGGTTGGAGTGAAAAGAAAGGAATAACGGTCTCCCAGAGGATTAAAGAGGGGGCGCATGACTATCGATATTTTCCCGAGCCCGATTTACCGCCAATGCAATTCAGCAAGAAAATGGTCGATGACGTCAGAGCCGAGATTCCGGAACTACCGCAAGCCAGAAGAGAGAGATTCAAAAAAGAATATCAATTGGCTGATCCCGAAGTGGAGATATTAGTTTTTAATAAAGCGCTGGGAGAGTATTTTGAAAAAGTGATGTCTGAATTGAGGCAATGGGTGAAGGAAACAGAAGGGAAAAAGAGGCTCAATCCAAAAGAGAAATCGAAATTAACCAGAACTTGCGTCAATTACCTTATTACCGACTTGCAGGGATTATTAAAGGGCACTCCGTTCCCTGAGGAGGATTTCCAGATTACCCCCGAGAATTTCGCCGAGTTCATCACCCTTATTCATGGAGGCAGTATTTCCAGCAAATTAGCCAAGCAGGTTTTAGCCGAAATGTTTGCCACGGGAGCTGATCCCTCCCATATTATAAAGGAAAAAGGATTGATCCAGATTACTAACGAATCGGAAATTAAAGAAATAGTCAAAGAAGTTATCTCTCAAAACTCTAAGGCAGTTGAAGATTTCAAGAAAGGCAGGGGCAATTCGCTGCAGTTTTTAGTCGGCCAGGTTATGGCCAAAACCCAAGGGAAAGCAGATCCTCAATTAACCCGCAAACTCCTTCAACAACTCTTGACAAAAAAATAAATAGATGGTATGATCCCGATAAGAAAGGAGGACGATATGATAACTGTAATTCGCCTTTCAGGTAAGGCAAAGCAAGTTTTCAAGTACCTGAAGCTTTTGTCTCACCGGAAGGGCGAGACAACGCTCGGCGAGCTGGTAGATAAAACTCGCTAACCCCAATTTTCGGGGAAGGGGAGAAACCGATTCCCAACATGGGACTGCCTGAGGGAAATACGGTTTTCTCCCCTTATTTCTTTTCTAAAAATTCTTTCACTAATTTTTCTGCTTCTTGGTAATTTTTTACCCAG
This sequence comes from uncultured Candidatus Saccharibacteria bacterium, assembly GCA_964412565.1. Classification (GTDB taxonomy): domain Bacteria; phylum Patescibacteriota; class Minisyncoccia; order Minisyncoccales; family MHMH01; genus CAYPPH01. The sequence continues at coordinate 3,453 of CAYPPH010000018.1, read as the reverse complement.
TGGATTCTTTTGTCTTTTTTTAACCCGCCTAAATTTTGTGGAACAAAACTTTGGCGGGTGAACCAAGTCATTTGCCTTTTGACATAATTTTTCAGTTCTCTCAACGAGCTTTCAATGAACTCTTCTTCGTTTATTTTTCCTTGCAGGTATTGGGCGGCCGTTCGGTAATGAATGCCAAAATCCTCAATTCTTTTCCAGGAAAGGCCTCCGCCAGCTGGCGGATTTTTTAACTTTTTCACCTCTAAAAGAAATCCTTTTTCCAGCCACTTAAAGAATCTTTTTTCTATTGCCGCATCCAAATTATCTTTCTTTATGCCGATTATTAAAGCAGGATAGGGGAGGGGTGATTTTTTTAAAGAGGGGACGGGCCGTTTGGTTTTCAGGATTATCTCTATGGCTCGAATTAACCTTCTTTTGTTTTTGCTTTCAATGGTTTTGGCTCTTTGGGGATCCATTTCTTTCAGCCTGTTGAATAATTCTGCCGGCGTTTTTCTTTCCAGTTTTTTCCTTAGAGCCCAGTCGGGCGCTATTTCAGGAATAACAATTCCATCCAATAGAGCGTATATGTAAAAAGCGGTTCCTCCGCAGATAACGGGAAGTTTGTTTTTCTTGAGTATTTTTTTAACGGCAGCCAGAGCTAACCGGCGATATTGGGCTACGGTGAATTTTCTCTTGGGGGATGCCACATCCAAAAGATAATGGGGGATGCCTTGCATCTCTTTTCGGGTTATCTTTCCCGTACCAATATCCATTCCTTTATAAACTTGGCGGGAGTCAGCCGAAATAACCTCGCCGTTGAATTTTTTGGCGATTTTGACGGCCAGATCGCTTTTCCCCGAAGCCGTGGGACCGAGAATAACGATGATTTTATTTGCCATGTTTTTGTATTATATCTTGCAATGTTTTTTCTCTTCGTTTTTTCTCTTCCCAGGAAACATCATCTTTTAATTGGAAGGCGGCGGTGCCGGGTCTGGGCGAATACTTGGCCACATAAGCCAAATTAAATTTTACTTCCCTGAATAGTTTGGCGGTGTTCTCGAATTCTTTTCTGCCCTCTCCGGGAAAGCCGACGATGGCATCGGTGGAAAGATTGATATCGGGCATTTTCTTTATTATCTTTTCAATCAGCTTTTTATACTGTTTGGCGGTATAGGGCCGATTCATTTTCTTTAATATCTTGTCGTCTCCCGACTGCAAGGGCAAGTTAAGGTATTTGGCTATTTTGGGAGAATCGGCCATAACATTGATTAATTCGTCGGTAAAGTTGGCCGGATGGGGGGAAGTAAATCTTATTTTAAAGTCGCCAGGCATCTCAGAAACAAGCCTCAGGAGTTTAGCGAAATTGATTGAATTATCTGCGGGTGACTGGTAATCGTTAACATTCTGACCTAGAAGCCATATCTCTTTAAACTTTTTTTTAATTGCCTTTCTGGTTTCGTTCAAAATATCGTTATGGTCTCTGCAGACTAATCTGCCGCGGGTATAAGGGACAACACAGTATGAGCAGAAATTGTTGCAGCCGTTGGAAATGGGGATATAAGCCGAAACGCAAGGGGATTGCTCAATCTTTTTTATTTCGTCAAAACGATCTTTAAATTTTTTCTTGTCTTTTTCTAGAATACACCCTGTCAGAATGGTTTTGAGTTTTGGATTTTGGATTTTGAGTTTTGAGAGTTTTTGGCTAAGGCCGAAAACTCGATCTACTGCCGATTGCCTGACTGAACACATATTTACCAACACCAAATCGGCTTCCTTAAGAGAGGATGATCGCTTATATCCTTTCTTTTTCAGGGTAGCGGCCATTCTTTCCGAATCGGCCTTATTCATCTGGCAGCCGAAAGTGATAATATGATATTTCATCATGGTAGTAATTGTATAATAAAAATACGGCTCTTTCAAGAACCGCATTTTTACGGAATATCTGCTTTAATGCTATTCTTTTACTTCTTTTCCTGGCTGGGGAGCTATTTCAGTTTTTTCCGTCCTTTTCTCCGGTACCATGATTCTTTCCTGAGCTTCTGTCTTCACCCTTTCCATTATTCTAAGTTTGACGTCTTCAAGCTCGTTTCTTATGGTTGATCCAACCTGCAGCTGAGTTTGTACTCTTTCCAGAATTTCCGCTTGCTTTTTCTTGTCGCCGGCAACCTGCTCGGCGTAGGACTTGAAGCTTTCTATAGCTTCCGGTTCCACCTGTTCGATCTTCATCTTTAATCTTTCCAGAGAATTGTTCCGCACTTCCCGAATAGCCTCTTTGGCTTCTTCGGGAACTTTCTCTTCCAGTTTTTCCAGAATCTCTATATTCTTGAATTCCTTGAATTCGCTGCCTTTCACTTCCTGTAAATTCTTTTCCAACCTTTCTCTTATCTGTTCTTTGTTCTCTTGCAATTTGGTCATTACCTCGCCGAATCTTTCCAGATGCTCATCCCTGGTTTCTCTGATTTTTTCCATGGCTTCTTCTGGAACCTGTTCTTCCAGTTTTTCCAACACTCTTTGGTGGAGAAGCTGATGCTGTGTGTATTTATCCAGGAAAGAGCCGACTTTATTTGATTCTTCCGCTTTTTCTCTGATTCTTTCTACAACCCTAGCCACTTCTCCTATTTCTTGCTGGTAATTTTGGATAGCTTCTTCAATTTGCTCTCGGTTTTTGTTTTGCTTCACCATTTTCTTCACTTCCATCAACTTTTCATTGGCGAATCTTTCCCGCAACTCCGCCTTTTCAATCGGGTCAAAAGTGAAAATACTTTGAATCGCTCTTCCCCAATTTTTCAGGAAATAGAAGGGGCTGTCGGGAAGAAGGGTGGGGTCTGGTACTCCCAAATCTTCGGCGCTGACTTCTTCATCCAAAGCTACCTCATCGGTTTCCTGAGCGGAAATTACCAGTCCGGAAAACAAAAAAGTGAGAGCCAAAAAAGTGATTGTTAATTTTTGCATATTTTATTTGGTTGATTTTTACCCTGTTAAATAATTTCGCCGTCAGTGAAATTGTCGCGAAGCGGCATTTAACAGGGTGAATTTTCGACCTTTAATGTATCTTTTCTTTTTTCTCTTTCAAGAAAGACCTCCATTGCTCAAGGAATTCCACAAAAACCTGGAAAGGCATATCCAGAAGGGAGTTGAATAATACGGCCAGAGCGTTGTATTTGGCCCATTGGTTGGAGAGCCAGCGGCCCACCTGAATGACGGGCAGCGAGAAAAGATCGAACATGGTTTTGAGGAAAGTGTCTTTTTCTTTTTCCACTACCAGTTCTTTGGCCCTCTTTCTTATTTTTACTCCGGCAAACGATATAAGGGAGATGAACATAATGAAGATAATAATGGAAATAAAGCTGAAATTTAACTGCCGCAGACCCCAGAAGATGGCGCCAAAAGTGGCAGCAAAACTCAAAAGATAGAGGAATCCCAAAAGTAGGTTGATGATGACTCCTCTTTTGTGCTTACTCCTTATTTCGTATA
>CAYPPH010000017.1:0-8026 GCA_964412565.1 uncultured Candidatus Saccharibacteria bacterium | reverse complement strand
GGCCTTCGGGCAACTCTTCGAATCCTGCCTCCTCCGCCTAATAAAATTATGTTTTTCAAAAATAAAAAAGAATCAACTTCCCCCAAAGAGGTGCTGGACCGGCTGGAAAAACTGGAAAAGGAAACCAAGGAAATCAGCCGGCAACTTAACGATTTCCGTGAAAAAAGCAAAAAAGATCTGCAGAAAGTTGGCATGGTCAGGTTTAATCCCTTTAACGAGATTGGCGGGGACCAGAGTTTTTCACTGGCCGTTCTGGACGAGAACAACAACGGCTTTGTAATAACCTCCCATTATGGGCGGGAAGCAAACAGGATTTACGCTAAACCTATCAACGGAGGAAAATCAGATTATCAGCTTTCCGACGAAGAGAGAAAAGCGGTAGATGAAGCCATCAACAGAAAATCTTAATTTCCAATTTTTAATATTCAATTTCCAATGAATTTTCAATGATTTAATTTTCAATTGAAAATTATAGAATTGGTTATTGATTGATAATTGAGAATTGAGAATTTTTAACGCATATTTATGTCTCCGAAATCCGAAAAACAACTAAAAACCAATCTACAGCCGCGGCCGCCGGTTGTTGTTGTGTTGGGGCATGTTGATCACGGCAAATCTTCTCTGTTGGAGGCCATTAAAGACCTGAAAATTACCTCCAAGGAAGCAGGCGGCATTACTCAGCACATTGGCGCCTACGAAATTGACCACAAAAACAAAAAAATAATCTTCATTGATACTCCCGGCCACGAAGCCTTCTCAGCTATGAGATCCAGAGGAGCCAAGGTGGCTGATATTGCTGTTTTGGTAGTGGCGGCCGAAGAAGGCATAAAACCCCAAACCAAGGAAGCCATTTCTCACATCAAGAAGGTTGGTATTCCCCTAATTGTGGCCATTAACAAAATAGACAAACCCGAAGCCAACCCAGAAAAAGTCAAAAGAGAACTGTCGCAACAGGAAATCGTTGTGGAATCAATGGGTGGTAATATTCCTTCGGCCGAGGTTTCAGCCAAAACAGGCAAAGGGATAGACGATCTTTTGGAGTTGATTCTGTTGGTGGCTGAAATGGAAGACTTAAAAGGAGACAACAAAAAACCCGCTGAAGGAGTAGTAATAGAATCCTACCTGGACAGCAAAAGGGGAGCTACGGCCACCCTTCTGGTCAGGGACGGAGTTTTAAAGCAGGGCGACATTATTGCCACTCGTTCGGCTGCCGGCAAAGTTAAGATTTTAGAAAACTTCCAAGGTAAAAACCTCAAAGAAGCTCCGCCCTCCTCACCAGTCATTGTCATAGGGTTGGAGGCCGCTCCCCAAGTAGGGGAGAAGTTCGAAGTTTACCCGGATATGGAATCCGCTCAGAAATACATTGAGAAGAAGGAAAGAAAAGACGAGGAGGGAGAGGTTTTCTTTGTGGAAGAGGACAAAAAAGTGCTTAATCTGATTTTGAAGGCTGACGTGCAGGGCTCGGTGGAAGCTATTACCGAAAGCTTGAAAGAGCTCCCAAGGGAAAAAGTAGTTCTGAGAATTCTGAAGGGGGAAGTAGGCGATATCAATGAAAGCGACGTCAAGTTGGCCAAATCCAGCAAAGCAAGGATTGTGGGCTTCCGGGTTAAAACCACCCCCACAGCTGCGGTTCTGGCCGAACGGGACGATGTTAAAATCAGAACCTTTGAAGTTATTTACGAATTAATCCAGGAAGTGAGGCAATTAATGGAAAAAAGAGTGGAACCAGAAAAGGTTAAAATGGAATTGGGCAGAATGAAAGCTCTGGTTATATTTCTGACCGATAAGAACCGGCAAATAGTGGGAGGCAAAGCGATTAGCGGAGAAATAAAAAGGGGAACGGTTGAAGTTTTTCGGAACGAAGATTTCATGGGTAAAGGTAGAATAATCAACGTTCAGAAAAACAAAAAAGACGTGGATAAGGCCGTGAAAGGCGAGGAATGCGGCGTTTTATACGAAGGAGATAACAGGATTGAGAAAGGGGATATTCTCTCTGTTTTTATAGAAGAAAAAAGAAAAAGTGAACTCTAATATGGTGGAGCGGATACCAAGAGTCAATCATCTAATTCAAGAGGAGCTGAGCCAAATATTGCTCAAAGAGGTTGATTTTCCCGAGAATGTTTTGGTAACCGTAACAAGAGTTGAAACGTCTCCCGATCTCAATCAAGCTAGAGCATATATATCGGTTATGCCCGCCCAAAGAACAGAGGAAGTTTTGAATATTTTAAACAAAACAATCTATTTTATCCAGCAGAAGTTGAATAAGAAGCTGAATATGAGACCTCTGCCGCGTTTGCTGTTTTCTGAAGAAGAGAAAACCAAAGAAGCGGGGCGCATCGAAGAAATATTGGAGAAAATCAAAAAAGAAAAATGAACGAACTTTATCAAAAATTTCAGCAAATGGACGAACTATTGAAAGAAGCCAAAACCGTTTTGGTGGCGGCTCACGAGAATCCCGATCCCGATGCCGTTTCTTCGGTTCTAACCCTGCATTACGTCCTTAAGAAACAAAATATCAACAGCCTGCCCTATCTTCCCGATGCTCCCTCTAAAAATCTCAGCTATTTAAGCGGTTTTTTTGAGATACAGAATGAAGTCGGTTCCCTGAATCCCGATCTTCTAATCTGCCTGGATTACGGAGACTTTAAGCGTCTGAGAATACCTACACCCCTTTGTTCCGGCAAGATTATCACCATTGACCATCATATTGAGTCAGACCAACGGGGAGACGTTAAAATATTGGAGCCGCATTTTTCTTCCACGGCCGAAATTATCTACCATTGGCTGAAATACAAGAACATTCCCATTAACAAAGACATAGCCACTTGCCTTTTGACGGGCATCATTTCCGACAGCGGAGGCTTCAGGCACGTTTCCACTTCATCTAAAACCCTGAACATTGTTTCGGAGCTCCTCCTGAAGGGAGTTTCGTTAAACAGAATAATTAGTCGTACCCTAATTTCGGGCAAATCGCTGAATATATCTCAGGCCTGGGGAGAGGTACTGTCAAAAACCCAAGTTGACCCAAAGACAAACCTCGCTTATTCCTGGCTAGGAGCAGATGATTTTAAGAGATTAAAAGTGAAACTAATTGATTTTGACGGCATAACCAATATCATTTCCGCCGCCTCTCTTGCCAATCTCGGCCTTTTCCTGGTCGAATACGAAAAAGGGAAAATCAAAGGAAGTTTGAGATCGGAACCCAGCGGCGGCCGGGACGTGGTTAAAACAGCCAAGTCCTTAGGTGGGGGGGGACATCAGTATGCGGCCGGCTTTCAACAGGAAGGCAATATCGAGGAAGTGTTGAAAAAAGTGCTCAAATTGGTATAATAATGTGGTCAGACGGCCACGTAGCCAAGCAGCTAAGGCGCTTCTCTGCAAAAGAAGTATACGTGGGTGCAATTCCCACCGTGGCCTCATAGAAATTTTAGGCGCTGAAAGTGCCTGCAAATTTCTATTTAGAGTCAGGTGGAGATAAAGCCCCCCTTAGGCCTTCGGGCAACTCTCCCACCGTGGCCTCATAAAAATTTCATGCCCGGGTGTCGGAACTGGTAGACGATAAGGACTTAAAATCCTTTGGGAGCAATCCCGTGTGGGTTCGAGTCCCACCCCGGGCACAGACCGAAGCCCTTTTATGGGGCTTTTAGGTTTGTGCCCGCGGGATGTGGCGAGAATTTACCCCCCTTAGGCCTTCAAACCGGTCGTTTCCCTCCCTGTGATTGAGGTTAAACCTCAATCAAACGGGCAACTCTTCGAGTCCCACCCCGGGCACCAACAAAAATGAGCGAGGTTCAACCTCGCTCATTTTTGTAATAGTATTACTGTTGGATTTTAGCTCTCCAAAATCTCAACATACGTCTTTCTGGCTCCGAAATTCTTGGCTTCCCAGTGGCTGGGGAACCATATGTCAAAATGGTAGTTGCTTTTTTTCCGGCTCATTCTATCCTCTACCGTGAATATTTTGTCGCCGTATAACTCGGGCATTCTGACTTTCGTTCCGAAAGGCAAAAGATTATTGGCGACAATTCCATCTCTGACATAAGTTCCGGCGGCGGTAATAAAAGGATCTTCGTCTGTTTCAAAAGTAGTGGAAGAGTAAGCAGTTACGACCACTCTGACTCTGCTCTTTACTTTGGGCTCGGGCAGAGGAGAAGAAGCTAGTAAAGTGTTCCCCTCGACCGTTAAAAGCCCGGAGATTTCCTCTTCCGGGTCAGAGGGACTTTCGGCTTTTGGAGCCAGCATGTGTAGATTAAGCACAAAAATCGAGCTGACCGCCAAAATTAAGCTGATTTTGGATATTTTTTGCATATTAAAAACCCCTTTACGGGGTTATACCATATTAGCTTATCCAAAACTCAATGTCAATACACTATTTGGAGCGGGCGATGGGAATCGAACCCACATCTCAACCATGGCAAGGTTGCATAATAGCCACTATACCACGCCCGCAATATGGGAATTATGTGCTGCGGGTTCGAAGGGTTGCCCAAAGGCCTAAGGGGATTTTATCTTCGTCACCCGAAGCTAAGAATTTATTGGCACCCATTCGGGTGCCTAAAATCCTTATGTGCCGCGGGTGAGAATTGAACTCACGACCCCTTCTTTTTCAGAGAAGTGCTCTACCACTGAGCTACCGCGGCCTGCACCGTTTCATTTTAACGCAGGATCAATTTCTTTTCAATTGGTTAATTGGTGGGCGGTGAAGGATTCGGACCTACGGCCTCCTCGGTGTAAACGAGGCGCTCTAACCACTGAGCTAACCGCCCAATTTTTTCTCTAAGATATAAGCGTCTTCTCCGTTTGGAAAATAACTTTTGTCTGTGCCGGCTATTTTAAAACCCAGTTTTCGATAGAAAGAAATACTGGCTTGATTGCTGATTCTGATGCGCAATCCTATATTTTCCGCTCCCATTTCCCCCAAACGATGGGTTATGAAATTGATCATTTCATTTCCGATGCCTTGTCCCCGGAAATCCGGACTGACGGCAACGGCTTTTACCCAGCCCAGCTTTTCCGATTTTAGGTATCCCAGGACGTATCCTACAACTTCTCTGTTTATTTCAGCTACAAAGAAAGTTTCCGAATACTGCCGGTACAGCTTTTCAAAATATAATTTCGTCCAGATATCAGGGAAGGAATCTTTCGTTATCTCTGCCACCCTATCCAAATCGTCTGAATGGGCCTTCCTTATTTTTACCATGGGTGCGGACGGTGGGACTTGAACCCACACGGGCTAATGCCCACATGCACCTCAAGCATGCCTGTATGCCAATTCCAGCACGTCCGCATTTTATTCTTCTTTCTTTTTTTCCTTGAATTCCGGCTCCTGTTTTTCTTCGGGTTGTACTTCCTCTTCCTTTTGCTCTGGCGCTTCTTCACTTGGAGCGGGTTCTTCTTCCTGAACTATAACGTCGGCAAACTCCTGCTTTTTCAGTCTGGCTTTTTTACCTTTTACTTCTCTTAGGTAATACAGCTTTGCTCTTCTGACCTTGCTTCTCTTGACCACCTCTATCTTGTCGATAATGGGGGAGTGGAGGGGAAAGATTTTTTCCACTCCAACGCCGGAAGCCACTTTTCTGACGGTAATAGTGGCACCCGCCTCCTTGCCGTGCTTTTTAGCCAAAACCAAACCTTCGAAAGTTTGGATTCTTTCTTTGTCTTTTTCCTTGACTTTCTGGTGAACCCTAACCGTGTCGCCGGGCCTTATGTCGGGCAATTTTGTCTTTAGTTTTATGACGTTTTCAGTTTTTGTAGGCATAATAATTAATTTTCAATTTCCAATTTTAAATTATTTTTCTTAATTCTTTTGGCAGTGGCGACTCAAATTTTTGAGTTTCTCCATTCGGAAGTTGGATTTTCAGCGAGCTTGCATGCAAGAACTGTCTTTTTAATCCTTCGGGACAAGGTTGGTTCTTGAATCCGTAGAGCTTGTCGCCAACTACAGGATGACCCAGATAGGCCAGATGCGCCCTAATCTGATGCTTTCTGCCTGTCAGGGGCTTAGCTTCTAGGAGGTCGTAATCCTTGAATCTTTCTATAACCCTGTATTCCGTGACGGCTTCTCTTTTGCCTTCGGCGTCGGGTTCTGCGGGCAGAAAAACCTTTTGCTTTCTGCGGTCCGAAGGCGAGCGGCCCAGCAAGGTTTCAATTTTGCCCTCTTCTTTTTTCAGGTTGCCAACCACCAAAGCCAAGTATCTTTTTTCCGTTTTCCTCTCCTGAAATTGTTTTTGCAAAAATTCCAGGGTTTCTTTGTTCTTGGCTGTAAGCAGCACTCCAGAAGTGTCTTTGTCCAGCCTGTGGGCTCTACCTGGTATCTTCTCAGCGTCAATTCCGGCCGGCTTGTCTATCACTTTGATATTCTCGTCTTCGTAAATGACCTCCATGCCTGCCCCGTTAGAAATCTTTGGCATCTTTATCTGAGGCGATTTTTCAGGCATATTTTGTTTGTTAAATTATAGATTTCTAATGGGGTGGGCACTACAGGATTTGAAGAGTTGCCCGAAGGCCTAAGGGGAACAGCTTCTCACCACATACTGCCGAAATAGAAATTTATATACACTTTCAGTGCATAAAATTTCTATGTGGGCACTACAGGATTTGAACCTGTGACCTCTTCCATGTCAAGGAAGCGCTCACTCCAGGCTGAGCTAAGTGCCCATTATCAGAGTTAAATATATCATTTCTTCGGGAAAATTACAACCTCGCATGTTATCAGCGAGGTGTAAAATTTTGGTGCGCGTGGGAGGGATCGAACCTCCTACTTCCTCTTTATAAGAGAGGCGTTCTACCAATGAACTACACGCGCCCGTTATTTCTTCTTTTTGGACTTACTTATCTTAATAAGCTTCTCGAATTCTTCTCTTTCGATTGTTTCTTTCTCAGCCAGGGTTCTAGCTATCTTCTCCAGCATCTTTTTCTTTTGCTTTAAGATTTTTTGGGCTTTCTGCTGGGCGTTTTTGATAAAGCTGCTCACTTCTTTGTCGATTTGGGCGGCCACCTCTTCCGAATAGTTTCTCTGCTCGCCCAATTCTTTGCCCAAGAAAACCATTTCTTCTTTCTCTCCGTAAGCTACGGGTCCCAGCTTCTCTGACATACCGTATTCCTTGACCAGTTTTCTGGCAAGGGCAGAAGCCTTTTCCAAATCGTTGGCAGCTCCCGTGGTAATTTCCCCAAAGACCATCTTTTCTGCGCAGTATCCTCCCAAAAGGGAAGAGAGCTCAGCTAAAAACTCGCTGCGGCTTTTCAAGTGCCTTTCCTGGGCGGGAAGCTTTAAGGTGTAGCCTGCCGCCCTGCCCCTGGCGATAATCGATATTTTTCTGATGGGTTCCACATAGGGCAGGAAGCTGGTTACCAAAGCGTGTCCCGCTTCATGATAGGCAGCGATTTCCTTTTCTTTTTTTGACAGAACGTGGCTTTTCCTTTCCGGTCCCAATAGTACCTTGTCAATAGATTCCAGAAGTTCTTCCTGGTAAATCTGCTTTTTGTTTCTGCGGGCGGCCAGAATGGCAGCTTCGTTCATTAGGTTGGCCAAGTCAGCTCCCGAGAAACCGGGAGTGCGCTCGGCAATCTCTCTCACCTTAACGTTGAGAGCCAGGGGCTTTCCTACACAATGGAGTTTCAGGATCTCTTCCCGGCTGTTGATGTCAGGCTCATCCAGGGTGACCCTTCTGTCAAAACGTCCCGGGCGCAAAAGGGCAGGATCCAGAACGTCTGGTCTGTTGGTGGCCGCCATGACAATAACATTGGTGTCTCTCTCGAAACCATCCATTTCGGTCAGAATCTGGTTCAAGGTCTGTTCTCTTTCGTCGTGGCCTCCGCCGATTCCCGTTCCCCGGTGCCTGCCTACGGCGTCCAATTCGTCAATGAAAACAATGGAGGGAGCCGCCTTTTTGGCGGTGTTGAATAGATCCCTGACTCTGCCAGCTCCCACACCAACGAACATTTCCACGAACTCAGAACCCGAGATATGGAAAAAGGGGACATGGGCCTCACCCGCTACGGCTCTGGCCAGCAGCGTCTTTCCCGT
>CAYPPH010000016.1:0-8130 GCA_964412565.1 uncultured Candidatus Saccharibacteria bacterium | reverse complement strand
CCGGAAGAAGATAAAACAATGGATTCATTCGGCGCGCCAGTTTTTTCTTTAAAAATTCGCGGTAAAGGAAAACAATAACTATACCCATGCAGCCGACGGCCACAGCTCCCGTAAGGCCGATGATTTCGATGAATTCCCTGGCCCCGGCCAAAAACAGCAAAAGCGGCAAAAAGCAGGCAATAAACCAGGAAAGATGGGGGCTCAATTTTAAGTCATACCAAAAAATCTTTTTCAAGGTCAGTCCCAGAGTAAGAAAGGATGTAAAACAGGTAATAATCCCGAAAAAAAAGCCCAGCAGAATAATGCCGTCCCCCAGTGTATAGGCCAGCCCGGCAATTGCCTCGGTGGACGTATAGGGGCCGGAGGCCCCCAAAATAACATAAACGAAAAAGAGGTAGGTTATGGCAGCGAGCAAAATTCCGGAAACTATAACCCCCCTCAAAGCTCTGGCGTTGCCGCCCAGGGCCTCCTTGACCTCGGGCACCATATTGCTGCCCCATAAAGAAAAAAGCACGACGCCATAAGGAAAAGCAAAAAAACTTAAATCGATGCCTTTAAAATTGCCAGCATCAATAAAGGGAAGGGCCTTTACGAAAAAGACGGCCAGAATGATAAAAAAAGTTACCAGAAGGATGAGTTCAACCATGGATATGCTCTTAATACCGCGAAAAATTAAAAAAGACCCCAAGCTCCAAAAAATAACGGCATAAATCAGGATACTTCCTCCAAGATAGGGAGAAAAAAGAAGAGTCAGGAATTTTCCTCCTACAATCAAGTAGGCCAATAAAGCGCCTGTCAGCCCCAAGACGGTCATTAAAAAGGTAAAATTCTTCCAGTGGGAGCCCATATACTCTTTTACCGCCCCAGGCAAACGGCATGGGGTTTTGGAGCCTAAAGAAACTTCTCCGTACATCAGATGGATGGCCAAAGCGACGATCGTTAAAAAGAAAAAGTACAAAACAACTATCCAGAATCCCGCTTTCAGGGCCACGTACGGAAGACCGAATATTCCGACTCCGATGATGGTGCCGGCGAAAATAGCAAGAGCTTTTAAATACCTGAGCATTGATTTTTAAATTAAATTAAAGAGTTTGGCAATAAAGAAAACATAGACTACCAGGTACATCGCTCCCTCCCATTTGTGGATTCGCTGTGAAATGCCGGAAATGACAAAGAAAAGGGTGGAGAAGAAAAATACGGGAACTCCCAAGGTCAGTGTTTTTTCTTCAATAGTAAGGTTTTGCATAAGAGCGGGCACGCCCACCACTACCAAAACGTTAAAAACATTGGAGCCAAAGATGTTGCCGATGGCCACTTCGTGCTTGCCCTTCCTGGCCGCCTGCACGGAGACAATTAATTCCGGCAAAGAGGTGCCTATGGCAATGGCCGTGATGGCGACAACGGCCGGAGCTATTTTGAGCAACTCCGAAATTTCTATGGCCGAAGTAATAACGTATTTTGAACCAAAATACACCCCCAGAATACCCGCAGCCAAAAAAAGAATTAACTTCCAGTTGAGACGCGGGCACTCCTCAAGCTCTTTCATTTCTTTGAGATGATGGCGCCTCATCTCCCTGGTGGGCAAAATGGACACCTCCTCGGAATCTTCTTTCCCTCTCCGGCAAGTCACCGAATAGACAAAATAAGTCAGGAAGCCGGCCAAAAGGACTATGGCTTCCTGCCAAGTAACCAGTCCGTCCCAGGCTACGCCGAGGAAAAGTATCGAGGTTATAAAAAAGAGGGGCAAGTCAACATCAATCAAGCTTCGGGTCACCACCAAACGGCCGGCCACCAAAGACGAGAAACCGACAATCAAAAGAATGTTGGCGATGTTGGATCCTACGGCGTTGGCCACCACCATTTCGCTGGCGTCCTGCAGAACGGCAAAAATGGCAGCCGTCAATTCGGGTAATGAAGTGCCTATGGCCACAATAGTTACCCCGACAATAAAAGGAGAGAGGCCGATTATCAGCCCCAATTTCTCCGAACTTTCCACGAACCAGTCAGCGCCTTTTATTAAAACAACAAGGGAAACAGTAAAAACAGCTACCCAGAATAAAATATCCATGCCAAATTCATGTTATTTAATTAATTTAATCCCCAAACTGGAAACCTGCGCCCCTCCGAAAATCAGAATGCCGGCAAATATCGACCAGGCCGCCAAATTCAAAAGAGTGAAAATGGAGTCGGTCGGCAGAATTCCTCTCAACTGCTCTTGAATAGTTCGCTCTAGTTGTTCCTGGGGGCCCCCTCCTCCCGAAGGGAGAACACTTTCTCCCTGCTCCGTGGTAAAGACTTGGGGAGCCTCTGTGTTGGCGGTAAATATATTAAAGGAAGAATAAAGGCAGTAAAAGATAATAATCAGGCCCAGACCCAAAAGAGCCCAGCCCATGATAGTTTTAATGAAGCTCATATAAGGATGACTTTTTAATTATTATCTTGTATATATTCTCAAGGAAGTCGCCGCCCGCGTATCCCACAATGAAAGCCAAGGCAGGAGTGAAAGAGCCCAGTAAGGTAAAGCCAATTTCCTTTACGGCCATGGCCGCCAAAAGCCCAATGATGCCCGAAATGAACATCATAGCTAAAAAATAAGTGAGCTTGAAGCCCACGTTCTTGTACGAAAACTGGTGCTTAACAAAGCCTATTAATCCTCTTAAAACGCCTCCGCCGAAAGCGGCCAAAAATACGGAAATCACTTTGAGTTATTTAAACTTTGTAAACCTTGTACCCCTCCCTGACTTTCTCGTTGACTTTCAATCCGACTGAATCGCCGGGCTTGGCTTCCTTCACCTTCTCGTGCTCCACCTCCATGGAATCCACCGGCTGAGTGAAGTCGGTTTCGCCTCCGACAATCCTTATCTCGTCCCCTACTTTAAGCTTGTCGGTAAGCTCGATAACTCCCACTCCAATATTGCTAAAGTAGTGGATAATCTTGCCTATTGGTTTACCTTCTTGAATTTCTTCTGGCATAAGTTTGAATAGTTATTGTTACGACCTTTCCAGATAGTAGAAATTTGACAAATTATCATTTTTGCGAAGCAAGTCAAATTTTCACTACCTGGTTTTCTCTTTTTTAATTACTTTAAGCAGTTTTTGCACCAGTTTCTTGGGGTCGGTGTCGTAAACTATCGGCCCTCTTTTTTTGTGCGGTCTCTTGGTAATGTATTTTATAAGATCAGCCGTCCCTCCCGATCCGAGTAACACCCCTATGGGGGTTTTATCTTCATAGGCAATAGTGAACTCATTAAGGGTGCCCATGCGGCCGCAAATGACAATCACTCCGTCGGCGGCTCTGGTCATCAAAAGATTTCTGCCCGAATAGTCAAATCCAGTGTAAACCATAACATCAAACTTGTCATTTGGCAGTTTGTAAACCTTTCTGTGCTCCAAGTCTGAAGCTGCGGGAGAAAAGCCAATACTGAGGCCGCCGGCTTTTTTGGCTCCTTCGGCCGCAAAATAAGGGCAACCCGTAGTGGCTCCCGTAACTAAAATACAGCCCTGTTTTACAATCTCCCTGCCTACCTTCCTGGAAATCTCCTTTATATCTTTTGAGCAGTGGCCGACTTCGGCGGCCCCACTGACTGCGATTTTATACTTCATGTAATTCTATGATAGCAAATTCGGCTTAAACTTTAAAGCTGTGCCCCCACTCCGATTCGAACGGAGATTTCAACCTCCGGAGGGTCGCGCTCTGTCCGTTGAGCTATGGGGGCAAAAGGTGTAGGGCGAGCGGCAATTTTGTTTTGTTTGGGTTGACAAAATCCTAACTTTAAGCTATAATACATTATACTTTAAAAATATTGTTTTGGAAAGGAGGAAAAATTGAAAGAAAGACTGGCCGGGATGATTGCCGCCTTGAAAACGAGGCTGCAAGCCGCAATCGCGGTGCTTCTGTTTCTTAACTTGGCTGTGCTATTGGTCAACTTTTTCGTGGAAAAGGGCTGTCCGTTCGCCGTATTCCTCTACTGCGGCATACCCTTGCACTTCTTCGCTGACTTGCTCAGCCACAGATGGAAAGAGGGAAACCTCCTTTTCTTGCACTGTTTTCTCTATACTCTGTTCTTTCTGCCCCTCTTCCTCTGGTTCAAGCTTGATCTGTGGTGGCTGTCGGTTATCTTCGCGTCTCATGTAATAATTGACTGGCCTGCCGAGAAGTTCATTCTGTTTTTGGTAAAATTCTTCGCTAAGGAACAGCACGAAACTATATCATTCGGTATTGATCAGGTTTTCCATCTGCTTGTCCCGTTCATCATCGCCTTAATTGTCTTTTAAAAGAAAAGGGCCCAGGGAATTAATTTCCTTGGGCTTTTTACCTTTTCCTTTGCAGGATAGCGGGAGCCATCCTACAAGCTTGACTGTAAAGAGCGGGAGGAAGCCAGAGATCCTCGGATAACGCTCTGCTGCCGGGAAACTGTCTTCTTTTGTCGTTAAGCGGCACTACCTTCTTACCTCGTTTCTCAAATGGCAGAATAACGTTGCCATTTGTTATCTCTACCTTCCCCTCTTTTATGTTGATCATATACGGCCATACCTCGCAAGCCATTCATATCCTCCTTATATTAGTACTGATATATTATATTATATTATATTTAATCCAATCTGTCAAGAAGGGGTGTTTTCGACCACAATGTAAAAGTTCTTATTCCTTTTAACTCCTCCGAGAACGCCGGCTTCTTTTATTTTAAAACCGGCCTCCTTAACTGTGTCTTCCAGCTCTCCCCTGGTGAAGATATGGATATATCTTTGGCATTCCTTGCCCCAAGGAACAAAAACGTCTTTTAAGTCCAATTTTGATTTTCCTATGATCTTCAGGAAAAAATATTTTAAAACCAGTCCGAACCCCCTCCAATTCCATAAATTCCAGACTGTTAGAATTAAAAGGCCGTCGGGTTTTAACACCCTTCTAGCTTCCCGCAAAAATTGAAACCTGAATTCACGGGAAGGAATATGGTGCAATACGGCCACGCTGTAAACCTTATCAAAATAGTTGGCGGGCAAGGAAAGCTTGAGAGCGTCGGAAACCTGGAATTTAGCATTGGGATAATGCTGTTTGGCCTCCTTGATAAGCTCCTCCGAGGCGTCTACCCCGGTATAATCAATATCTATATCCTGGAAAATCTGCATGAGCCTGCCGTTGCCACAGCCCACATCTAAAATTCTTTCCCCGGGTAAGGTAAAATCAGCTAAGGGCTTGATATCCTGCCAAATGAAGCGGCGGGTTCTTGAAAAGTCCTTGGCAATCAGGTTATAATCCTCTGTTGTTTTTTTAAGTAAATATTCGGCGTATTCTTTTTTCATGGATATTCTAACGGTAACAATTAAAGAATTAATTAAGGAAGGGGCTAAAACTCCGGCTGATTTGTCTCGTGCCAAAAGGAGAACAGCCAAAAAATTCAACTCCGTTCTTCCCACTAACATCGACTTATTAAAAAAATATCACGAATTGGTAAAAAATAAAAGGATAAGGAAATCTACTCAACTGGAAAGGCTGTTGAGAACCAGGCCGGTGCGCTCGTTGTCGGGCATCGTCAACGTTTCGGTTCTGACAAAACCTTTCCCCTGCCCGGGTAAATGCGTTTACTGCCCCAGCCAAAGGGGGGCGCCTAAAAGCTACCTCAATAATGAGCCCGCCGTCATGAGGGCTATTTTAAATAAATATGATCCCTACCTACAGGTGAAAATGAGGCTGCGAGCCCTGGAAAATGCCGGCCATCCCACAGACAAAATAGACTTGAGGGTAATAGGGGGCACCTGGTCTTTCTATCCCAAAACTTACCAAACCTGGTTTATTAAACGGTGCTTTGACGCTTGCAATTATCGTGATGGAGGTTCAACCTCCATTGGTCAGGCGCATAAACTTAATGAAAAAGCAAAGCATAGAATAATAGGCCTATCTATCGAAACGAGGCCCGACTACATTAATGCGAAAGAAATAAAAAGACTGAGAGAACTAGGGGTCACTCGGGTAGAACTGGGAATTCAGAGTATTTACGATGACATCTTAAAGTTAATCAAAAGAGGACACGGCCGCAAAGAAATTATAAAAGCCACCAAGCTTTTAAAGGATGCCGGTTTTAAGGTTTGCTACCAAATGATGCCCAATCTGCCCGGCTCCACCGTTAAGAAAGACGAAAAAATGTTTAAGGAGTTGTTTTCCAATCCCGACTTCCAGCCGGATCTCCTAAAGATATACCCCTGCGCTCTCTTGAAAGAAGCGCCTCTGCACGGCTGGTGGAAAAAAGGCAAATACAAACCATATACGGAAAAACAATTGATTGAACTGGTAAAGTCAATCAAGAAAACAATTCCCTATTATGTAAGAATACAGAGAATCACCAGAGATATTCCCTCGCAAAGTATAGTGGCGGGCCCCGCCAGAATTTCAAACCTCCGCCAGTTAATTGCCGGAGAGGTAAAATGCAAATGCATCCGCTGCCGGGAAGTAAAAGAAGAATACAATCCCAAGGAAAAACTAAAACTATTCCGCCGGGACTACAAAGCTTCCAAGGGAGAGGAAATATTTCTCACTTTCGAAGATAAGAGGCGCGAAAAACTTTACAGCTTGCTCCGCTTGAGAATTACCTCTCAAAATGCCGCCATTATTCGCGAAGTACATACCTACGGCCAACAGCTGCCCATTGTTCGAGGTCTCACCTCGAACATATCGCCGCAGCACAAGGGATTGGGTAAAAAGCTGATGAAGGAAGCAGAAAAGATAGTCAAAGCTTCGGGGATAAAAAAAATAAAGGTAATCTCTGGAATCGGAGCGAGAAACTACTACAGAAAGCTTGAGTACAAATTGGAAGATACTTACATGGTGAAGGGAATATAAAAATGTCCGAGCAGAACTCGGACATTTTTTTATTTCACGTCGATAATCTGATTGAATATCATTTTCAGATATTCTTTTTCCTTAGCCCTATATCTCTTCTCGCTTTCGCGGAAACGCTGAGCCACCACCTTGTGGCCTTCCATCAGGCAGATAAGGGAGTAGAGTGGGCCGAAATGCTCGACCACGGCAAGCTTTCTCACAAAGACTCCATTCTTCATGGCTTTGATGGGATGATGCACGAAATCCCTCAGCTCTTTGATTTTCTTTTTGTCAGTGACCAGCTCGATTTTACCCCAATGGTCTTTCAAGAAGGCTTTTTCCCCGCAACTATCATAAATGTAATGGCATCTGTGCAAATGAGTGCCGCCCGGGATGCAGATAACCTTCTGCCACGCCTCTATATGGTAGATGTCACGGGCCCGATACTCCCTTAGGCGAGTTTTGCTTTCCTTGAACGCCCTGACAGCCTCTTTCAGCGCTTTGGGCGATATACCCCCGACTTCTCTCTCTTTGGCGACTGTTTTTGGCGATTTCACTTCTGTACCTCCTTTAAAAAGAACTGCCTACCAGTATCCTTTTATTTTATCGTTCTGTCAACCTAACCGCTGAACTTATTCAATCTTCTTTGGGCGCCAAGCTTTTCCTTGAGGGAAACTTGGCTCCTTTTGATTCCTCTTTCCATAATATCAATGGTCAGATCCAGCTCCTCCGGCTTGGGAAAATACGGCGTACCGTCCTTGCCCCCATGGGCGAAGCTGTATCTGGCGGGATCCTGGTAAGAAGGCTTGGCACCGTAGATTAACTCAGACACCAAAGACAAAGCTCTGATAGTTTTCGGCCCCATTCCCTGCAGAGAGACCAGCTCCTCGAAATTGCGCGGTTTTTGTTCTGAAGCCAGAAAAATTGTTTTCTCCAGCCTTTTTAAATCGAACTTTTCTTCTACCACCGGGTGCCAATGGAATTCTTTATCGTAAAGCTGCATCAAGGTGAGGTTCTTGGATTTTTTAGTTTGGATTAAATCCAGATTTCTTAGAACGGTTTTTGGCTCTTCATTGATTTGGGCTAAGCTGATTTTTCTGTTTTCGTCGCTCTCTTTGGCGGTCAAGTTCAATGGTTTTCCCGTCAACTGGGAAATAATACCCGTGTGCGGCTCTTCAATAAAATCTTTGACTCCCGAGGAAAGCCAGTGGTATCTTCTGGCCGTCTGGTTGTCGGTGTTCATTCCCTGTTGAATGACAATCCAGCTGCCCGATTTAGTGAAGAGGAAATTGTGCTGGTAAATTTGGTAGTTGTCC
>CAYPPH010000015.1:0-8377 GCA_964412565.1 uncultured Candidatus Saccharibacteria bacterium | reverse complement strand
GCAGCTGCCCATTGGAGCTGAAAGCAATCTCGAAGGAACCATTGATTTGTTAACTATGAAGGCTTTGAAATACGGCGGGGACTTCGGCCAGATAGTCCAAGAGCAAGAAATCCCTTCGGAATTGGCGCAAAAGGCCCAGGAGTGGCGGGAAAAGCTGGTTGAAAAGATAGCGGCGGAAGACGAGAAATTAATGAACGATTACTTGGAAGGAAAAGAAATTCCGGTTGAAGAGCTGAAAAAGGTTTTAAGGAAAGCCGTTTTGGAATACAAACTGATTCCCGTCTTTTGCGGTTCGGCTCTGAAAAACAAAGGAGTGCAGCCGCTGCTGGACGGAGTTGTTGACTACCTGCCCAATCCAACCGAGCTCCCGCCCGTAGAGGGAATCGACCCTCAAACCGAAAAAACCGTCACCAGAAAAGCTGACGATGAAGAGCCTTTCTCGGCCCTGGCTTTCAAGGTAGCTACCGACCCCTATGTGGGAACCTTGACATACTTTCGGGTATATTCCGGGACTTTGAAAAAAGGATCTTACGTTTTAAATACCACAACCCGGGAAAAAGAGAGAATCGGCCGGATTTTAAGAATGCATGCTGCCGAGAGGGAAGAGGTGGAAGAGCTGTTTGCCGGCGATATTGCCGCCACCGTGGGGCTGAAAAACACCAGCACCGGGCACACCCTTTGCGACGAAAACCATCCCATTATTCTGGAGCAGATTACCTTTCCCGAACCCGTCATTTCCATTCGCATTGAGCCTAAAACCAAGGCTGACCAGGAAAAAATGGGTATGGCCCTAAAGAGATTGGCTGACGAAGACCCCACCTTCAGGATAAAGAGCGATTTGGAAACGGGAGAAACCTTGATATCCGGCATGGGAGAGCTGCACTTGGACATTCTGGTGGACAGGATGAAGAGGGAATTCAAGGTGGAAGCGAACGTGGGCAGGCCTCAGGTGGCCTACAAAGAAACCATATTGACTCAAGCCGAAGCTGAATCCAAATATGTCAGGCAATCAGGCGGCCGGGGTCAGTACGGACACGTCTTACTGAGAATCGAGCCCAAGGAAAGAGGGGAGGGATTCGAATTTATCAATGAAATCAAGGGAGGAGTCATTCCTCAGGAATTCATTCCGGCTGTTGAAAAAGGAGTCAAGGAGGCTATGGACAAAGGAGTGGTGGCAGGTTATCCTATGGTAGATATGTCGGCCACCCTTTTTGACGGCTCCTATCACGAAGTCGACTCCTCGGAGGTGGCCTTCAAAATAGCCGGCTCCCAGGCCCTGCAGATGGCCGTCAAAAAAGCAAAGCCGGTATTGCTGGAACCTATTATGAAGCTGGAAGTGGTGGTGCCAGAAGATTTTTTCGGAGATACCATAGGCGATTTGTCATCCAGAAGGGGCAAGATAGAGGAGACCTCAGATCGCCTTACTATGAAAGTGATTGACGCCAAGGTTCCTTTGTCTGAAATGTTCGGCTATGCCACAGCTCTCAGGTCAATGACCGAAGGGCGGGGAACGTTTGTCATGGAGTTTGACAGGTACGAAGAGATTCCCGCAAACATCGCCCAGGAAATAATTGAAGGCAAACGTCGATAAAGGTATGGATTTTGAAGAAATCAAAAAAATAATCGAAGCTGACGGAGGCAAGTTTATAATCATAGAGAACGGCAAGCCGGTAATGGTGGTTACCAGTTTTAAGGAATACAAAGAAAGAGTGCTGGAAAAAAGGGAAAACCAGCCGAAGAAGGAAAGAAAGCCGGTTCCTCAAGAATTGAAGGAAGAGGAGCTCAAGGTTGAAGATTTGCCCCTTTAGTGGTATAACGGGATTGACAAAAAAGTCGCAGTGGATAGAATAATAATTAGTAATAATTAATAAACAATTTAATCTTATGGCAGAAAAAGAGAAATTTATCAGGGGAAAATCCCACGTTAACGTCGGCACTATTGGTCACGTCGACCACGGCAAGACCACGCTGACAGCCGCCATCCTTCACGTTTTGAACCTGAAGGGCTTTAAGGTTTCCGAAAAGAGTGTAGACCAGATTGACTCGGCTCCCGAAGAAAAAGCCAGGGGGCTGACTATCGCCGTTTCCCACTTGGAATACGAAACGGAAAACAGGCACTATGCCCACATTGACTGTCCGGGGCACGCCGACTACATCAAAAACATGATTACCGGAGCCGCCCAGATGGACGGAGCCATTTTGGTGGTTTCAGCCCCAGACGGGCCCATGCCTCAGACCAGAGAGCACATTCTTCTGGCTCGTCAGGTGGGACTGCCTTCAATGGTTGTTTTTCTGAACAAGTGCGATGCGGTTGACGATCCCGAAATCATTGACTTGGTGGAATCGGAAATCAGGGAGCTTTTAAAAAAATACAAGTTCCCGGGAGACGAAATTCCCATTGTTCGCGGTTCAGCTTTAAAGGCTCTGGATGCCAAATCGGCAGATGAGGAAGCGGCCAAACCCATTCTTGAACTGGTTAAGGCTCTGGACGAATATGTGCCAGAACCCACCAGAGAAGTGGACAAGCCTTTCTTAATGGCCATTGAAGACGTCTTTTCCATCGAAGGAAGGGGAACCGTGGCTACCGGCAGAATTGAGAGAGGAGTGGTTCACCCAAACGAAGAAGTTGAGCTGGTTGGCATCAAACCTACTTCCAAAACAACGGCAGTTAGTATTGAGATGTTCAACAAGCTGCTGGATGAAGGAAGAGCCGGAGACAATGTCGGTGTTCTTCTGAGGGGCTTGAAGAAAGAAGACGTCGAGAGGGGACAAGTTTTGGCTAAGCCTGGATCCATCACTCCTCACACAGAGTTTGAGGGCGAGGTCTACATTCTGACTAAAGAAGAGGGTGGCCGCCATACCCCGTTCTTCACCGGTTACAAGCCCCAATTCTACATCAGGACAACCGATGTCACCGGCGACGTTTCTCTGCCCGAAGGCACTGAGATGGTTATGCCGGGCGACACAGTCAACTTTAAGGTGAAACTAATCGCTCCCGTCGCCCTGGAAGAGCAGCAAAGATTCGCCATTCGCGAAGGGGGAAAAACCGTGGGAGCCGGAGTGGTCACCAAGATCATTAAGTAAGGAAATATATCAGGCGAAGATGCCCTCAAAAAAGAAAGCTGCAGTAGCTGAAGCTGTTAAACCCAAGCTGCGCATTAAATTGCGAGCTTACGATCACAAGGTGATTGACAACAGTGCTCGACAGATCGTTGAGACGGCTTTACGTTACGGGGCCGAACTATTGGGCCCCGTTCCCTTGCCCACGGAAATTCACAAGTACACTGTCAACCGCTCCACTTTCGTGCACAAGGATGCCAGGGAGCAGTTTGAGATGAGAACCCACAAAAGATTGATTGACATTCTCAATCCCAATCCAAGAATCATTGACGCCTTAATGAACCTGACCCTGCCCGCCGGAGTCGATATCGAAATCAAAATGTAAACAGAAAAGCCGCCGCCAGGCGGTTTTTCGTTAGCCAAGTTTGCGGTTATTGACAGATTTTATGGATAATGTTAAATTTATTATATAAAAATACTAAAGGTTTAATAACGTGTTTTTATTTTTCTAAATAAGAAACATTGTTAAATTGCCTTGTGAAACTGGGCAATGGCCCAGTTTTTCGTTGAAAGGGAAAAATGAAATACATTCTTGGTAAAAAAATAGGCATGAGTCAGGCATTCGATAAGGAAGGGAGGAGAATTCCCATCACCTTGATTGAGGCCGGCCCCTGCGAAATTCTGCAGGTAAAGACAAAAGAAAAGGACGGATACGAAGCCCTGCAGCTTGGCTTTGGCAAAATTGAGAAAAAAAAGAAAGTGAAAAAATCACAGGCAAAGAAGCCCTACCGCTTTTTGGCCGAATTTCCCAAAAACGAGCACAAACTGGGAGACAAGATTGACATTTCCCTTTTTCAGGAGGGGGATAAGGTCAAGGTTTCCGGTCTCTCTAAAGGAAAGGGCTTTCAGGGAGCTGTAAAAAGGTGGGGGTTCTCGGGCAGAAACGCTACCCATGGAGTGAAACACGAGCACAGGACATTGGGGTCTGTGGGAACTACCGGTCCCCAGCGAGTTTTCAAGGGGAAGAAAATGCCGGGCCGCATGGGCCGGGACAAAGTTACCGTGAGGAATCTGGAAATAGTCAAAGTCGACAAAGGAAATAATTTATTGGCAGTCAGGGGAGCGGTTCCGGGGAGTAAGGGAACTTTGCTCCAGATTCAAGGAATATGAAGGCACCGCTTTTTGACCAAACCGGCAAGGAGGTAAAGCAGGTATTATTGCCCAAGGAAATTTTCGGCTTGGAACTTAACCCCGATTTGGTTCACCAAGTGGTGGTTTCCCAGGAAGCCAACCGCCGGAAAGTGATAGCTCACACCAAAGACAGATCGGAAGTCAGAGGCGGTGGCAGGAAGCCCTGGAGGCAGAAGGGGACGGGCAGAGCCCGTCATGGTTCCATCCGCTCGCCCTTGTGGATCGGCGGCGGAGTTACTTTCGGGCCGACCAAAAAAAGAGTTTTCAAGCAAAAAATCAACCAGAAAGCCAGAAGAAAGGCACTGCTGCAAGTGTTGTCAGCTAAAGCCAAGAACAATTCAGTTTTAATGCTGGAGGGATTAAAACTCAAAGAAACCAAAACCAAGTTAATGGCAGAATTAATGAAAAAATTGCCCATCAAAGGGAAAAGCGCCTTGATCGTTCTGCCCGGCATGGATAAGAATCTGATTTTAGCCGCCAGGAACCTGCCCAAAGTGGAGACCTGCCAGGCCAAAGACTTGAATGTTTTGGATCTGCTCAGTTTTCAGTATTTGATAATTCCCAAAGAGTCAATCAACGTTATTAAAGACACTTTTTTAAGGTAATATGGCCCTGTTTGATATTTTCAAAAAAAGGAAAAAGAAGGAAGCCAAACCGGAAAAGAAAGCTAAACCTAAAGCTGCTCCTAAGAAAGCAGCCGGGAAAGAGGTAAAGAGACCGCCCACTCCTCAGAAACCCAAGAAAGTTTCGGAATTCGGCTACCGCGTGCTCAAAGCTCCCCAGGTGACGGAAAAAGCTACAGACTTGCTCCAAAAAAACCAGTATGTCTTCAAAGTTTATCCCAGAGCCAATAAGGCGGAAGTCAAGAGAGCGATTGAAGACGCTTACGGAGTGGATGTGGAATCAGTCAAGATGATCAGTCTGCCCGGCAAGAAACGAAGACTGGGACGAACTGAAGGATGGCAGCCGGGGACCAAAAAGGCCGTAGTTAGAGTAAAAGAGGGCCAGAAGATAGAAATTTTGCCAAGGTAATATGTTGAAGAAGAACGCCACAAAAGAAGATTTCAAGATGTTGGCCAAGAAAGCCCCGGAGAAGAGGCTGCTTTCCCGTTTAAAAAAGAAAGCAGGCAGAGGAGGATCGGGCAGAATAACCGTCCGCCACCAAGGCGGAGGAGCCAGAAGGATTTACCGCCAGGTTGATTTTGGCCAAGAGAAAATGGAGGTCAAAGGAAAAGTGGCGGCTTTTGAATACGACCCCAATCGCACTGCCTTTATCATGCTGGTGGAATACGAAGATGGAGACAAAAGATACCGCTTGGCTCCCCAAAACCTTAGAATTGGAGATGAAATAGTCTGCGCCGACAAAGCCGAGATGAAGTCCGGTAACAGAATGAGGTTGAGGAATGTTCCAGCTGGCACCTCGGTTTACAACATTGAAATTGAGCCTGGCAGGGGTGGCAAGATGGTTAGGGGAGCTGGCGCTTCGGCCCAGGTAGTGGCTCACGAGGGCAAATATGCCCAGCTTCAGATGCCTTCGGGCGAGATAAGGAAAGCTTTACAGGATTGCTTTGCCACCGTGGGAGCTCTCTCCAGGCAGGAATACATATATAAAAAGTGGGGAAAGGCGGGCAAGTCGCGCCATCGCGGCGTTAGACCGACCGTCAGGGGATCGGCTATGAATCCGCCCGACCATCCGCACGGCGGAGGCGAGGGCAAGGCTCCTATTGGTATGCCTCAGGCAAAAACCCCCTGGGGCAAACCCGCCAAAGGAGTGAAAACAAGGAAGAGAAAGTGGACGGACAAATACATAATTCAAAGAAGAAAACATGGCAAGAAGTCTTAAAAAAGGTCCATACGTTTCAGACAAGCTTTTAAAGAAGCTGGAAGGAAAGAAAGTCGGAGACAAAGCCATTATTAAAACTTGGTGCAGGGCTTGCACTATAACTCCCGAAATGGTCGGCTTTACGTTTGGAGTGCACAACGGCAAAGAGCATGTGCCAGTTTTCGTGACGGAAGATATGGTGGGACACCGCTTGGGAGAATTCGCTCCCACCACTAAGTTTGGCAGGCACGGCGGAAGAATGCAGAGAGAATTGGAAGCTACGGCTTCCGAAAAAGAATCCCAGAAATTAAGCACGGAGGAGAAATAACATGGAAGTGAGAGTCAAATTAAAATATTTAAGGATAGCTCCGAGAAAAGTCAGGCTGGTTGCCGACCTTGTCAGGGGGAAAAGGGCGGAAGAAGCTCAGACAATTTTGAATTTCACAACCAAAAAAGCGGCTCAACCTCTGCTCAAGCTTTTAAATTCGGCTCTGGCCTCGGCCAGAAACAACCTTCAGCTGGAAGCGGCCAATCTGTATGTGTCTGAGATAAGCGTGGACGAGGGCCCCAAGCTCAAGCGCTGGATGGCCAGGGCCCGGGGCCAGGCTTCGGAAATCCAAAAGAAAACTTCCCACGTCAACCTGGTTCTTCAAGAACTCAGTGGAGCTGCCAAACCAAAGAAAAAGAAAACTTCTCAGAAGGGTGTAGCCGCAAAAATTCCGGAAAAACCTGAGAAAGCGGAAAGGACCGCCAAAGCCCAAAAGCCCAAATTCAGGCCAGCCAAAGAATCATCCAAACCCGTTTCTCAGAGGGGGATAAAGAAAATATTCAGAAGAAAAACAGCGTAATCATATGTCACACAAAGTCCATCCAAAATCATTTAGATTGAGAAGAGCCGGCGACTGGCTTTCCCGCTGGATTAATAAAAAGAAGCTGCCAGAATGCTTGGCAGAGGATTTTCAGATTAGGGATTTCATATCCAAAAAGCTGAAGGATGCCGGCGTGGAGCAGGTTGAAATAGAAAGGTTTCCCGGCAAAGTCAACGTTATTATCAGCACTTCCAGGCCTGGCTTGATCATTGGCCGGGGCGGAAAGGGGGCGGAAGAATTGAAGAAAGCGCTGGAGAAGACATTGCCCGTTCCCAAGGAAGGCAAGAGAGAGCTGAGAATCGAAATCAGGGAAGTAAAGAACCCCTGGGCTTCGGCTTCTCTGTCGGCCCAGTGGATAGCCCAGCAGCTGGAAAAAAGAGTAGGACATCGCAGAGCTATGAAGCAGGGCATGGAGAAAATAATGGCCAACAAAGAGGTGCTGGGGGCTAGAATAGAAATATCGGGCCGCTTGGGAGGTTCTGAAATTTCCAGAAGGGAATGGCTACAAAAGGGCAAGCTGCCGCGCCAGTCCCTGCGGGCCGTCATTGACTATCATTTGGCCGAAGCTTTCTGTACTTACGGAGTCATCGGAGTAAAGGTCTGGATTTATAAAGGAGAGAGGTTTGAGTGATATGTCGATTTTAATGCCCAAAAAAGTAAAGCACAGGAAATGGCACAAAGGCAGACGGAGACAGGAAGGAGTTGAAACCCGCGGCTACAATTTGGCTTTCGGCAGTTTTGCGCTGAAAGCCCTGGAAAACAAATGGGTGACTGCCCGCCAGTTGGAGGCAGCCAGAAGAGCGATTATTCGCCACCTAAGAAAGGGTGGCAAGCTCTGGATCAGGATTTTTCCTCAAAAGCCCGTCACCCAGAAAGGAACAGAGGTGCCTATGGGCGGGGGCAAGGGTTCGGTTGACCATTACGTGGTTCCCGTAAAACCTGGCCGCATACTGTTTGAGCTGGAAGGAGTGTCAGAAGAGGTGGCCAGAAAAGCGTTTGAAACTGCCGGCCAAAAGCTGCCCATAAAAACCAAATTCATTAAGAAATGATATGGAAGCCAGCGAACTAAGGCAAAAATCAAAAGAGGAGTTGGCAAGGTTGGTTAGGGACGAAAGGGAAAAATTAAGGAACCTCAGGTTCGATTTGGCTTCGGGCAAAGTTAAAAACGTCAGGGAAATCAGAAAGGTTAGAAAGAACATCGCCCGGGCCCTCACTTTAATCAAAGAAAAAGCTTAATACTATGCCAAAACGCCAATTAACAGGAAACATAATTTCTGTCAAAACGCCCAAAACGGCGGTAGTTCAGGTTGAAAGCATAAAAGAGCACCCGAAATACAAAAAGAGGTTCAAGCGGCACAAGAAATACAAGGCGCATTTTGAAGAAGGCGAATACAAGACAGGAGATCGGGTAATAATTGAGGAGTGCCGGCCGATT
>CAYPPH010000014.1:0-8494 GCA_964412565.1 uncultured Candidatus Saccharibacteria bacterium | reverse complement strand
GACGAAAAGCGCGGACGGATCGTGTACCGAGGGAAGTAATATATATTATGAAAGTAAGACCATCTGTTAAAAAAATCTGCAAAGATTGTAAAATAGTGCGCCGCAAAGGGCGCGTTTATGTCATTTGCAAGAATCCTAAACATAAGCAAAGACAAGGATAATGCCAAGAATAGCCGGGGTAAACATTCCCGACAACAAACAAATAGAAATCGCCCTGACCTATATTTACGGAATAGGTCGGTCTTTAAGTAAGAAAATTTTGCAAGAAGCCGAAATTAATTCCCAGATCAAGGCCTCCCGGTTGAGCTCGGCTGAGATTAACAAACTGAGGGAGTTCATAGAGAAAAATTACAAAATAGAGGGAGACTTAAGGAGGGAGAGAATGATGGCAGTTAAGCGGCTCAAAGATATCGGCACCTGGCGGGGACTAAGGCATATAAAAGGGCTGCCCGTGCGGGGTCAGAGAACCAAGACCAATACAAGAACCGTCAGAGGCAATGTCAGGAAAACGGTGGGATCCGGCCGCAAACCGCCGCCTGAGCCGAAGTAATAAATCAATAAAATGGGTAAAAAACGCATTATTCAAAAAAGTGAAGAGGAATTGATAAAGGAGCGAGAGCAAATTGATGCTGCCGTAGGAAAAGAAAGTAGAGTGGCGCCTTCCGGAAAGCTGAAAGAAGGCCGCGTTTACGTTTCTTCCTCCTACAACAATACTATTATTACTCTGACCGATCCCCAGGGCAGAGTTTTAACTTGGTCTTCGGCGGGCAGCATAGGCTTTAAGGGAACCAAGAAAGCTACTCCCTTTGCCGCCTCCAAGGTGGCTGAAGTCATTTCTCAGACGATTGAAAAGCTGGGCATTGAAAAGCTTAACGTTTTTGTTAGGGGAATAGGCGGAGGCAGGGAGTCGGCTATTCGTTCTCTGGCCGCCAAGGGGTTTGAGATTGATTCAATTACCGATTTAACGCCGGTGCCCCACGATGGGCCTCGGCCCAAAAAAGTAAGAAGAGTATAAAGTATGGCAGACTCCAAGTGTACAATTTGTCGGAGAAACGGAACCAAACTGTTTTTAAAAGGCGAAAAATGCATGTCGCCCAAATGCCCTATGATTCGAAAGTCATATCCGCCCGGTCAGAAAAGCAAGAGAAGACCCACTCCCTTGTCGGAATACGGCAAAGAATTAAGGGAAAAGCAGAAGCTGAAGAATTGGTACAATCTTGGCGAGAAGCAGTTCCGCAACTACGTTAAGGAAATTTTGAGAAAAAAGGGCAGGGTGGAGAATACCGCCGAAACTTTGATTAGGCGATTGGAAAGCCGTTTGGACAACGTGGTTTTCAGATTGGGATTTGCTAAGTCCCACTCTCAGGCCAGACAAATGGTTTCCCATGGTCATTTTTTGGTCAACGGCAAAACCGTTAACATTCCTTCCAGGCAGTTGAAGAAGAGAGATAAAGTCAGTCTTCATTCTTCTTCCCAAAAGAGCAAGATTTTTTCCGAGCTGAAAGCGTCCCTGAAAAAGCACCAAACTCCCTCTTGGCTGAAGCTTGATGCCGACAAGATGGAAGGAGAAGTAATAGGGGAGCCGACGGTGGAAGAAGCCTCGCCGCCGGCTGAAATATCGGCCATCTTTGAGTTCTATTCTCGCTAATTATTAATTACAATTAATTTTCATATTTAAACCAATATGATTCCTTTACCTTCCACTCCTACCATTGTCGATAAAAAAGACAACTCAGCCGTTTTTAAAATTGAAGGCCTCTATCCGGGATACGGCGTTACTGTTGGCAATTCTCTGAGGAGGGTTTTGCTTTCGTCTCTTGAGGGAACTGCCATCACCCAAGTGAAAATCAAGGGGGCCCCACACGAGTTCTCCACGCTGCCAGGGGTTTTGGAAGACGTCGTCAATATTCTTATCAATCTAAAGCAGCTGAGATTCAAATTGCATACTGATGAACCGCAAAAGGCCAAACTTTCCGTTAAAGGCGAAAAGAAGGTTAAAGGATCGGATTTTTCCGTCCCCACCCAGATGGAGTTGATAAACAAGGATATTCATATAGCCACTTTGACCAAAAAGAACGCTGAACTGGAAATCGAGATCCAGGTGGAGAAAGGTATGGGTTATGAGCCCGTTGAAACAAGAAAAAAAGGGAAATTGGAGATAGGGACAATAGCCGTGGACGCCATTTTCACTCCCGTTAGAAAAGTCAGCTACCGCATAGAGCATATGAGAGTGGGTGAGCGGACCGACTTTGACCGATTGTTTGTTGAGCTGGAAACCGACGGCAGCATATCTCCCGAGGAAGTTATGTCTTTGGCATCCGGCATTCTGGTCAAGCATTTTTCCTTGATTGAAGAAAGCTTTAAAGAAAAAGCCGAGCTTGCTTCCGAAGAAGCCGAACCGGCAAAGAAGAAAAAACCAGCCAAAAAAGTAAAGAAAACTTCAGCCAAAAAACATGAGAAAAAGAAAAAAAGGAAGAAAACTAAGTAGGGAAACGGGTCCACGCAAGGCGCTTTTGAAGTCGCTGATTAGCGCCTTGATTTTGAAAGAGAAAATAAAAACCACTGAGGCTAGAGCCAAAGAGATATCCCGCTTGACAGACAAATTCATCACTAGGGCCAAAAACGATAATCTGTTTTCAAGGAGACGGCTTGCCAGATATTTTCCTTCCAAAATAACAAAGAAACTGGTGGAAGAGATTGGCCCCAGATACAAAGACAGAAAAGGGGGGTATAGCAGGATAATTAAGTTGGGGCCCAGGAAAACGGATGGTGCCAAAATGGCTATCATTGAATTGATTAGGTAACATGGAAAGGAAGACCCACACAATTGATGCTGCAGGCAAGGTTCTGGGAAGGCTGGCTACCGAGGTGGCCGTTCTTTTGCGGGGCAAGAACAAGACAGAATTCGTCCCCCACAAAGACGTGGGCGACTTCGTGGTCGTCAAAAATATAGACAAGATTAAGGTAACCGGAGGAAAAATAGACAAAAAGTTATATTACCGCCACTCGGGATATCCGGGAGGAATAAAGCAAGCCACTTTTCGGGAGGTCTTTGAAAAGAGCCCTGCCGAACTTTTCAAAAAGACGGTGGCTGGCATGTTGCCCAATACCAAACTGAAAAAAGAGCAAATCAAGAGGTTAACTTTTAAATAAAATAATGCCTAAAACAAAGAAAAAAAAGTCTGCCTCATTGACAGGTGCTTCGAAGAGGCGCAAAACCCAAAAGAAAGAATTGCAAGCTAAAAAGCCTCAAAAGAGGGAAAAGTTTTTTGAGGCAATCGGTCGCAGAAAAACAGCCGTCGCTCGCGTCCGACTCATCAAAGGAAACAATGGCATTTTGATAAATGAGAAACCTTTGGAGAAGTATTTTCCAACTCAGGAGCTTTGGCAGATTGTTACAGCTCCTCTAAAAAAACTGAATTACCTTGATAATTTCAAGGTTATTGTAAAAATCAACGGAGGTGGATTGCACGCCCAGGCTGAGGCTGTCAGGCATGGTATTGCCAGGGCTCTGATTCTTTTTGACCAAAATTCCAGAAAGGATTTGAAGAAATCGGGCTTCTTGACTCGGGACGCCAGAATGAGAGAGAGAAAGAAATTTGGCTTAAAGCGCGCCAGAAGAGCTCCTCAGTGGAGGAAGAGATGAGCGGAGCTTACACAAATTCGCATGCTCAAAGAGCTTATCAACCAATTTTATTTGGACAAGCAAAAAGACAGAGAGCAGCACCATTTTTACATTACGGATGCGGGCAAGTGCGGCCGGGCCATTTTTTTTAAATTCAAGAACGTTCCAAGAGAAAAGATGTCAGCCGACGTGCTGCGCATGCTTGACCACGGCGACTATGTCCAAATGCACATATTAAATTCTCTTTTTAGTTTGGGATTAGTCAGGGCGTCGGAAATAAAGATACCGCCTCAGGAAATCATCTCGGGAAGGGCTGACGCCATCATCACTTTGGACAACGAGCTTTACGTAGTGGATTTTAAGAGCATGAACAGCATGCGTTTCAGAAAACTGGAAACACCTCCGGAAGAGAATGTCAACCAGATACAGCTTTATCTGCACTATTTTCAAATTCCCAAAGGAATTCTTTTGTACGTAGACAAAGACAGGCTGGAACTGAAAGACTTCTTGGTGGAATATGACCCCAAGAGAACCAAGAAGCTTTTAAAGGATCTGGAAGAGGTAAAGATGAAGATAGATAAGAATATTATTCCTGAGCGTCTGTCCGATTACCCCAAGAACTTCCAATGCAGATATTGTCAGTTCAGGGAGGTGTGCAGCAAAGCCGGCGCCGGCCAGGTGAAGTGGGAAGAGTTCAAGAAAAAAGTGGCTGCCAACAACAATGCCTAAGAGGATTTCTAGGGATTTTTATACTCAACCCGCCCTGAGAGTCGCCAAAGAGCTTCTGGGAAAATATTTAATAAGGAAAATTGGTCAGCGGAAATTAGTCGGCAAAATCGTTGAAACGGAAGCTTACATTGGCCCTAAAGACAGGGCCTCTCATGCTTTTTTGGGCAAGATCACGCCCAGAAACAGGACAGAGTATCTGGAAGGCGGCTATATTTACATTTACCTCGTTTACGGAATGTACTGGCAGCTGAATATTACTGCTTCCAAATCCGGCAAACCGGAATGCGTTCTCATTCGCGCCCTGGAACCGTTGGGCGAGGTTAAACCTCACTCAACTGATGGGCCGGGGAAATTGTGCCGCTGGCTCAAGCTTAACAAATCATTTGACGGAGAGGATCTGACAAAATCAAAAAGAATCTGGCTGGAAGACCCCGTACCAGAGCAAGCTCGGTACGGGGCAGGCAGGGGAGCCGAACGAAAAAAGCCACCCATTGTGGCTACTACTAGAATCGGCATTGATTACGCTCTGGAATGGGCTGAAAAACCATGGCGTTTCTATATCAAAGAAAACCCTTTTGTTTCAAGGCAGTAATCGGTCTGTAAAATACAGCTTTCCCTTGCTCAAGGCGTAAGCCGTTTCCGTTTCTTTGTCCCAATATATTTCGGGACTTTTTAATTCTTCCACTTCCACGATGTTCAATCTGTCGCGGTTGTCTATTTCCGTCACCTTTATTTTATCTCCCACGCTGAACATTAAATAATAGCTGTTCAACCAGACCGCTTTATCGATTTTTTCCGAGAATCTGGTTAGGAATATCTTTTCTCCCCGCTCTCTTTGCAAGTCGTACTGACTTTCCAAAAAGAACACCCAGATTTCGTGGTCGGTGAAATAGGCGATTTTTTTATCATCGGGAGAAAGCTGGAAATCCTTAAAATCAAGATCAGCCAGAACTGCGGATGCCTCGCTGATGTTTTCCTTTTCCGTTAAATCGGCCAAAATCTTGTTTATCTCGGCTTCGTTTTCGGTCAGCAGTTGGAAGTTCGGTTCTTGGGGGAAAAGAATAACGTGCTTGGCTTCGGTAACCTCCCTTTCTGAAATCTGCACCGTTTTTTGCCAAGAATGATAACCGTCTTTTTTTATTTCTATCCTATAACTGCCCGGCAAAAGATTTTCCACCAATAAGGCATTGGTGAAAAAAGAGGTGGTATCCTTCAGCTTGTCACCAAGATATACCTCGGCTCCCTTGGGCAGAACTTTACAATAAAAGGCGCCCGTCCGGGTTAATTTTTTGTGCTCAAAGTCAAAGCGGTAACCCTGGGAATATAGCACCAAGCCGGGAGCGGCCAAAAGAAAAAAGAAAACGCAGATTACAAATAATGTCGTCCTGGTGTGCTTGTTCATGTTTTTACTATTCTATCTTATTAAAAAAGTAAATTCAATCCATCTCCCAAATCTTGCTATCGCCACAATTTAGCGATACAATAAATATATGACCATTAAAAAGTATAAATATTTTTTAAAAAAACCAAAATCAGGAATCACAAAAGATATTTTATACTGGTTGTTAATTACCGGAGCAGTTTCTGTTGCCGCCACTTCTCCCTATTTTTTGACAAACTTTCTGCGACATTATAAAAGATTTAATAAATACCAAAAGAAACAACTCTCCAGCACTTTTTATAAATTAAAGAAAAAGAACCTGCTTAATATTGAAAAAAGAGGACGCCAAATACATATTTCTTTAACCGAGCAAGGCAGGAAAAAAGCTGGCTGGTTGCAGATCGACTATTTGGAAATTCCTAGGCCTAAAAAATGGGACGGAAAGTGGCGGTTGGTAATTTTTGATATTGCCGAAATCAAAAAATCTTTTCGCGAAGCCTTCCGGGGCAAATTGATAGACATTGGTTTTAAACCTCTTCAAAGAAGCATTTGGCTTCATCCCTTTGATTGCGAGGCGGAAATACAGATATTGAGAGAATTTTTCAATTTATCAGAGAAAGAGTTGAGATTTATTGTTGCTGAAAAAATCGGCAACGACTCCGAATGGAGAAAAGTGTTTAATTTATCCTAATAACTATCTCCTTTTTCTTGCTATCGCTATTATTTGGCGATGACTTTATAGTATGAATAGTATAATTTGATGAGTTGACAGGTTAGAATTAATCTGTTATATTGTGCCATAGCTTATAAAAAGGAGGTACATAGATGAAGGGGATTGATCAGATTTTGGAGAATTGCAGAAAAAATCTTGAAAGAGAAAGAGCGATAGCTACGGGCATTGACGTGTTTGCCGCGGTATTTGACAGCAGCGGCAGAAATATCTTACTGCGCCAGAGATTGGAGAGGGGCTCCCTTTACGGCCAGGATCTTTCCGGCAAATGGGAACTTATTGGCGGTGGAGTAGAAATTGATGACTTCACTGCCGACTATACCGAAGTGATCTTTAATTGCCTCGAGAGGGAGCTGTCAGAGGAAGCCGGCCTGGAATTAATCAAGCTGCCAGATCCCATACCAATGTTGCCAGCCTGGCTGTCAAAGAACAACTTGATTGATTTGGCCTTTGTCGTCCCACTACACTTCAACAAGAAAGACGTCAAAACCGGCCCCAACCACTTTGATATGTGGGACAAGGGCCAGGTCAAATTTTTCCCCGAAGACATAGACAATGTGAATATTGTCTCTCCCCGAATGAAATTTATGATCACTCAAGCACTTTCATACTAGACGCAAGGGGCGTTCGTTAAGCGGGCGCCCTTTTATTTTAAAAACCATTTGCCAAAAGGCAAAAATTAGCCTAAAATAAGCAGAACCAGTCGGTGGCTCCATTCTATTGCCACCTCCTTGTAATTATTTCATAATTAAGCAGTATGGCAGAGCGCTTTATAATCCAAGGGACGAAACCCCTGCGGGGCACAATTGAGGTTAGGGGAGCCAAAAACGCCGCCTTTCCCATTTTGGCCGCCTCCCTTCTGACTAAAAAAGAATGCCTGATTGACAACCTTCCTTTGATTGAGGATGTTTTTAGGGTTATAGAGCTTTTGAAAAGCATGGGGGCTGAGGTTTCCTGGGTGGGAGAAAGAAAGATTAAGATAAAGAACTCACAAATAAAGCCGGAAACGATTCGGGGAGACTTGATTGGTCTTTTGCGAGGATCGGTTTTGCTGTTTGGGCCGCTTTTGGCCAGATTCGGCAAAGTCCAGCTTCCTCAACCCGGGGGCTGCATCATCGGAGCTAGACCCATTGATGTCCATTTGGACGGCTTCAAACAGTTGGGAGTTGAGATTGTAAAAGAAGGCAATAAATACATACTGGAGGGCCAAGGAAAAGGCGGCCAGACAATTCTCAATGAATTCAGCGTGACAGCCACAGAGAACCTAATGCTTTTTGCCAGTTTGAATCCCAAGAAGACCGTTATCAAGAGCGCCGACCAGGACTATCAGGTTCAAGAACTGGCCAAGTTTTTGAAAAAGATGGGAGTCAAAATCAAGGGTATTGGCACCCACCAGCTGACCATTGAAGGATCCAGAAATCTTAAGGGAGCCGAGCATCGCCTAATTAACGATCCGGTTGAGGCCGGTACCTTCATCTTGACGGCCGCTGCCGCCCGCGGGAACGTTTTGATTAAGAACGTCGAGCTCGATTTCCTGGAACTGCCGCTGAAAAAACTGAAGGACTTCGGCGTGCCCTACGAGATTGTGGGAAAGAACGCCGTCTGCGTTATGCCTTGGAGGGGATTGAAGATAGACAAGATTCAGAGTTTGCCATATCCCGGCATTCCTTCCGATCTGCAGTCGGCATTCGGAGTGCTGGCAACCCAAGCCGAGGGCTCCACGCTGATTCACGACCCTCTATATGAAGGAAGGCTGAAATATTTGGAGGAGCTCAACAAAATGGGAGCTGAAATATATTTTGCCGATCCCCATCGGGCCATCGTTAACGGCCCTACCCAGCTTTACGGCCGGGAACTGGGTTCTTTTGACTTGCGGGGAGGAGCCGCTTTGATTATCGCCGGGCTTATTGCTAAAGGCCAGACAATCATCAATAATATCTATCAGATAGACAGGGGATATGAAAAAATAGAGGAGAGGCTGCAGAAGCTCGGGGCAGACATTAAAAGGGTAAACGATTGAAATATATGT
>CAYPPH010000013.1:0-8947 GCA_964412565.1 uncultured Candidatus Saccharibacteria bacterium | reverse complement strand
CAGGAGGATTTTTAGGTTCATTCCCAAAGCAAGAAAAGGAACCCATCTTGAGGTTAAGGAGGTTGTCAAAGACGGGAACGGCAAACTTCCCCAAGCCTCCTTTGTGATCCTGCGTTCAAGGAATCACAAAATCATTCCCTACCATTTGGACGGAGAGGTGGCCGATAAAAGCAAGAACACTCTGCAGGAAGCCGAAGAATACACAATTTTTCTTCTACCTAAAGCCTTGAACATAGTTGTGCCTTAAAGCCCCGTAAACAAACGAGTTTTCGGGGTTTTTGTTTTGGTGGTAAATCAGATATAATTAAATTGTATGGGAGAAATATTGCTTTATGACGAACAAAAAATACTGGTCGGGTGAGGTAACCAAAAAGAGCGACGCCCTCGACTTGGAGAAGGGGGTTTTTACTTTCAAAGATCCAAAGAAAATAGCCAGGTCTTTGAAGAGATCGGCCGAAAAGAGCAAAAAGAGAAAAGCAAAACCCTTCCAGTCGGCTATGTCCATGCTCAATTTTTACATCAACAGGGCTGGTAAGAGCTTGCCTTCAAAGCAGAAGAAAGTTTTTGAGCAGGCCAAGAAAGAATTGCGCAGGGTTTTTGGCAGGCAATTATCTTGACGTTGGGGAAGTTGTGAGCATATAATCAAAGAAGGTAAAAGATATGGCTAAAAAGAAAAAACCAAAAAAGGAGAAGGCAAAAAAGACGAAGAAAGTTAAGAAAGCGAAGCGAAGCAAGAGAAAGGTCTCCAAGAAAAAGAAAACCAGGAAAGTTGCCAAAAAGAAAACCGGTCTTCCCGAGGAAGCCGTGCACCGTACCCGCATGAGAATCATCGGTGTTGGGGGCGGGGGCGGTTCGATTGTTTCTGAAATAGCTCCCCAGATCAGCCGCATTGATTTTGTGGTGGCCAATACCGACCAGCAGGCTTTGAAAACGGCAGCCAGGCAGACGAGAAAATTCGGATTCGGCCAAAACCTCACCCAAGGACTGGGCTGCGGCATGGACCCAAAACTCGGTCAAAAAGCCGCCAAAGAGGGAAGCGGCAAAATCGTAAAACTCTTCCAGGGAATAGACCTAGCCATTATTGTAGCTTCTTTGGGAGGAGGAACGGGATCTGGAGCCGCTCCCGAGTTCGCCAAGATTGCCAAAGAAATGGGAGTGATTACCGTGGGCATCTTTACTATGCCCTTCAAGTTTGAGGGCAGCCGCAGATCTCAAATAGCCAAAAACAGCCTGGAGAAACTGACTCCCAATCTCAACGTAGTTTCCATAATTCCCAACGAGAACATTTTTAAAATCATCGACAAGAACACGCCGCTTAAAGAATCCTTCTCATCCATCAATAAGAAACTGGCTGAGAACCTCAGGGGCCTTATCGAAATGGTATATCTGCCGGGTCTCATCAATATCGACTTTGCCGATTTGAAAACCATACTCAACGGCAAAGGAAAATTAGCTTATTTAAACAGCGTCGCGGCCTCGGGCCCAAACCGGGCGGAAGAGGCGGTAAAAGATCTTTTGAGGAGCCCCCTCAACGAATACAGCATCCAGGGGGCGGAAAAGATAGTTTTCAGCATTACCGCTCCTCAGGCCCTAGGTATGCATGAGGTGGAGTATATAAGCCGAACCATTTCCGATTTCAACCGGAGAGCCAAAATTATTTTCGGCGTATCCCAAGATAACAGCTATAAGGATAAAATCAGGGTGACTCTGCTGGCAGTGGGCTGCGGCAGACAGGAAAAGAAAAAGAAAAAATCCAAGCCTAAGCCAAAACCGGAGCCGGAACCCGAACCGGAATCTAAGCCCGAGCCTAAAAAGAAGAGTCCTCCCCGTCGGCGCCAGCTCCCGAGAGGCGCAAAAACCAGTAAACCCAGAAAGAAGCTCAAATCCAGACCAAAGAAGAAATCGAGGAAAATCAGGGCCAAAAAGAAACCGGTTCAAAAAAAAGCCAAAGCCAAAATTAGAAAACCGGTGTTCAAAGCAGAAAAACCCGCCGCTCACACACAGGAAAAAACGGAAGCTCCAAAACCTCCCACCAGAAAAAACGCTTTGGAGTTGAAAAAGGAAGCCGAAAAGACGGAAGAAGATATGTTTGAGCAGGAAAAGAAATGGGATATCCCCGCTTTTCTGAAAAGAAGAGAAAGCGAATAAGAGGCCGATTTTATTGGTCGCCCTGCCGGGCGGCTTTTTGTTTTCAGCCATTTTTGTTAGAATGAATAAATATGCCCCGTTAGAAACGAGTACCACGGGGCACAGAGTAATTAACAAGAATAACCATAGATAACAAACATAACTTAAACCAGACTGCGCGAAAACAATTTATTGCCATAAATTTTTTCGCCTCTGGTTTCTAACGGGGCATGCCCAACCAAGACATTAATTTTTTTGCCGAGACAACTTTCAGAAACACCCGCAGGAAGTTCGGCATCAAGACCGACGACAGGCGCCGGCACGTTTATGTTGTAGGAAAAACCGGCATGGGAAAGACGGTTATGCTGAAAAACATGGCCATCCAGGATATTCAGGCGGGCAAGGGGATGAGTTTTATCGATCCTCACGGCGAGGCGGCCGAAGAACTTCTGGACTTTGTGCCGGCCAGCCGCATCAACGACGTCATTTACATCAACCCGGCCGATATAAACTACCCCATAGCCTTCAATATCATGGAGCAGGTTGATGTTGAGCACAGACATCTGGTGGCCGGCGGTCTGATGGGGGCGTTTAAGAAAATATGGCCGGATGTCTGGTCCGCCCGAATGGAATACATTCTAAACAACTGTATTCTGGCTCTTTTGGAATATCCCGGCGCCACTTTGCTTGGGGTCAACCGAATGCTGGCCGATGCAGAATACAGAAAGAAGGTGGTGGAGAAAGTAACCGATCCGGTAGTTCGGGCTTTCTGGGTGCAGGAATACGCCAGGTACACCCAAAGATACGAGGTTGAAGCGACGGCCGCCATTCAGAACAAGGTGGGGCAATTTATTTCGGCCCCCCTAATCAGGAACATTATCGGGCAAGTGAAGACATCCTTTGATATAAGGGAGGTAATGGACGGAGAAAAGATTTTAATAATGGACCTTTCCAAAGGAAGGGTCGGAGAGGATAATTCCCGGCTTTTGGGAGCTTTAATGGTTACCAAGCTCCAGTTGGCGGCCATGTCCCGCGTGGATATGCCCGAAGAAAAAAGGAAGGACTTTTTTCTTTACATCGACGAATTCCAGAATTTCGCCACCGAATCCTTTGTCAATATTCTTTCTGAGGCCAGGAAATACCGTTTGGCCTTAATCCTCAGTCATCAGTACATCGCTCAAATGGATGAAACGGTTAGGGATGCGGTTTTCGGGAACGTGGGGACCATTATTTCCTTTCGGGTGGGGGCCGAAGACGCCGAATATTTGGAAAAGGAGTTCGCTCCCGATTTTCTGGCGGTCGATCTGGTGAATCTGGGCAAATACAATATTTGTTTGAAATTAATGATTGACGGCATAGCCGGCAGACCCTTCTCCGCCCAAACATTACTGCCTTTTCCATTGCCAGAGCAGTCGCACAAGGAAAAAATTATTAAGGTCTCCAGGGAGAGATACAGCACTCCCCGCGCGGAGGTGGAAGAAAAGATATCAAAATGGACGGGATCTTTGGAACAATCGGAGATGCCTTCCGTTACCTTCGGCCCGGTGCTTTACGACGCCAAATGCTCTGCCTGCGGCAAAGATACCAAGATTACCTTCAAGCCCGACGGCGTCAGACCCGTCTACTGCAAATCCTGCCGCAAGAAAATGGAAAGGCAAAAAGAAAAAAGCGAAAAAGAAGAAACTCCAAAGAGCGAAACTAATTCCATTTCTTTGGAAA
Source organism: uncultured Candidatus Saccharibacteria bacterium (assembly GCA_964412565.1). Taxonomy (GTDB): domain Bacteria; phylum Patescibacteriota; class Minisyncoccia; order Minisyncoccales; family MHMH01; genus CAYPPH01. The sequence continues at coordinate 5,101 of CAYPPH010000013.1, read as the reverse complement.
AAGCCGTCCAGTCAGAGCCTGTTCCTTTTTCCCATTTTCGCAGGCAGAAAGAAGAAAAACCCAAACCCAAGAGAAAGGAGGTTGACTTGAGAGAGCTGAGAAAAGTTTTAAAAGAATCAAGAGATGGGGAGAATGGTAAAAATGGTAATCGCCGGGGAGACATCATTAATCCCGGTGAGACGGTTGAGTTTTAATGAAAACCTTAAAAGACTTTAATGTAAGCGGCAAAAGAGCGTTGGTTAGATGCGATTTTAATGTTCCTCTTTCTAAGAAAGGGCCTGCCTGCGCAGGCAAGGAGATTTTGGACGATTTCCGGATCAAAAAAAGTCTGCCTACCATTCGATACCTGATGGAAAAAAGAGCCAAGTTGATTTTAATGAGTCATTTGGGCAGGCCTGAAGGCCGGGTGGCAGATGAGCTGAAAATGGATCCCGTCCAGGTGAGGTTGACGGAGTATTTGGATGTCTCCGTTACCAAGGCTCCTGACTGCCTGGGTGAGGAAATAGAGAGGTGGACCCAAAAGATGATGCCGGGAGAAATTCTCATTCTGGAGAACCTGAGATTCCATAAAGAAGAAGAAGAAAATGATCCGGGCTTTAGCGAGAAGCTGGCCAAACTGGGAGACGTTTACGTCAATGATGCTTTTGGAGCATCCCACAGGGTTCATGCTTCCATTGTTGGGGTACCCAAGCTTTTGCCTTCTTGCGCCGGGCTTCTGCTGGAAAGGGAAATTAAGGTTTTGAGTGACTTGCTGGAAAACCCACAAAAACCCCTGGTGGCCATTATTGGAGGAAAGAAAGTGGAGACAAAAATCAAGGCCATAAACAAGATTTCAGAATCCGCTGATACAGTTCTGGTCGGAGGCCTTATCAAAAAAGAACTTGAGGAAAAGGGAATCCGATTGGAGAACCCCGAGAAAATAATAGGGCCCGTCAATAATCTGGAAGGGAAAGACATAGGGCCCGAGACCGTCCGCTTGTTCAAGGAAAAGATAGCCGGAGCCAAAACCGTTTTCTGGTCGGGTCCCTTGGGAAAAATAGAAGAGGAAGAATTCTGCAAAGGAAGCAAAGAAATCGCCAGAGCTGTCATTGAGAGCTGCGCCTTCTCCATAGCGGGAGGAGGCGAAACGGTGGAATTCATCAACCGCATCGGCCTGGGAGAAAAGTTTGGGCATCTGTCCACCGGCGGGGGAGCCATGTTGGAATTTTTAAGCGGAGATGAATTACCTGGTATAAAAGCACTAGAACAAATTTAAGAATTGAACACTAAAAACTTGTTATTGCAACAATAGTTGTAATAGCGAGTTTTTTTATTATCCCTAATTGAAACTATTAAAAAGACAAGTTATTATTAGTAAATGGCAAGCGAAATCAAAAACCTAAAAAAAGCGGCAGAAAGAATAAAAAAAGCTGTTAAAAACAAAGAGAACATCATACTCTATGGAGACGCTGACATGGATGGTGTCAGCTCGGTTATCATTGTCAAAGAATCAATCAAAACTCTGGGAGGGAAGATAGCTGAGGTATATTTTCCGGATCGGGAGACGGAAGGATACGGGGTAAACGAAGATGCTCTTGAATATCTTAAGAAAAAGGCGCCGGCCCTCATGATTATCATGGACTGCGGCATAGGGAACTTCGACGAGCTGGATAAAGCCAAAGAAATGGGATTTGAAGTTGTCATTGTGGACCACCATGAAGTTCTGAAGAAGCTGCCTACGGCTTCCATCGTGGTGGATCCCAAGCAGAAAGGAGATAAATATCCCTTCAAGGAATTTGCCACCGTCGGCATAGCTTTCAAACTGGCCCAAGCTTTGTTGGGAGAAAAAATGACGCCTTCTCTGCGTCAAAGTTTCTTAGAACTGACGGCTTTGGCTACCATAGCCGACATGATGCCCCAAACCGACGACAACAAAGAATTAATCGAGGAAGGATTAAGTTCTCTAAGAAGCACTGTCAGGCCGGGGCTGAGGGCCTTTTTCCAGATAGATCCTCTGGCAGAAAAAAGCATGAGAGAGCTCGCCCAGAAAATTATTTCAGCCGCTCATGCCGGAGGCACCCAAAACCATCTCAACGAGGCGTATATCCTTTTGACCGCTCCGTCGCTGGAGAAAGCCGAAATGATGGTTAGAAACCTGCTGGAGAAATCCAGGGACCGTCATTTGCAGATTCAAGCCATAGCCGAAGAAATAGGGGAGGTGGCAGCCAGAAAAATGAAAGACCCCATTGTTTTTGAGGGAAGCGATGATTGGCCGGTCCTGATGCTGGGCCCTGCAGCCTCCAAGATTTGCCGCGATTGGAAAAAACCCGTTTTTTTATACAACCGGAAAGAAAAAGAATCGCAGGGGGCCGTCAGAACGCCCAAGGGGGTGGACGGAGTAAAAGCCATGATTCACTGTTCAAAATTACTGGGCACTTACGGTGGACACCCGCAGGCGGCCGGGTTTAGAGTAAAAAATGAAAAACTGGAAGACTTCAAAGAGTGCTTGTTTAAATATTTTAAAAATGTCAAAAAGTAAAATAATCATATATACTGACGGCGGCTCCAGGGGCAATCCTGGACCGGGTGCCTTGGGGGTGGTTATATGCGATGAAAAGAGCAAGGTGCTTAAAGAATATTCCGAATACCTCGGGGAGAATCTGACTAACAACGAAGCCGAATATCAGGCTGTTATCTTTGCCTTAAAAAAAGCCAAGGCGCTTTTTGGCAAAAAAGCCGTAAAGGCCGTCGAGGTGGAGGTAAGATCTGACTCGGAACTTCTTATTAAGCAGCTCAACGGGGAATACAAAATTATGGAGCCCAGAATACAACCATTATTTTTGCAGGTTTGGAACCTGAAAATTGATTTGGGCAGGGTCAAATTCACGGCCATTTCCAGGGAGCAAAACAAGGAAGCCGACAAACTGGTCAATGAAGCGCTGGACCAGCAGGGAAGAAAGGGCTTGACAGGCCTTTTTGGCCAGGTATAATGGAAACTGTCATGAGAAAAATTAATACCATATTAAATAAAGGAAGCGGTTAAACACTGAGGGCTTTATTTTGTCCTAAGTCGAACCGCTCCTGAAAGCGGTTTTTTCTTTCTCATGTGGACCTTGAAAATTGAATACGAAACTAACAATCAATCTCGATTATTGATTGCTAGCTAAGTAGGTATATATTGCATTTAAGGGCAGACGGTGGATGCCTTGGGATATCGAGGCGATGAAGGACGCGGGGAGTCTGCGATAAGCCTCGGGGAGGTGACTCTCAACCATTGATCCGGGGATTTCCCAATGGGGCAACCCGTTCCGGTGTTGAGCCGGAACACCAAGCGCTTATGCGTTTGGAGCGAACCCGCTGAAGTGAAACATCTTAGTAAGCGGAGGAAAAGAAACAGAATTTTTATTCCCTCAGTAGCGGCGAGCGAAAGGGGAAGAGCCTAAACTCGCTGCTGTTTTTACAGCGGCGGGGGTTGTAAGAAGATAACGTCGGGAGCATTCCTGGGCTTTGTCCAGGATTGTTCTTGAGGGAGAGCATTTAGACGAAGTTATTGTGGTCTCCTAAAATTGCGCAAGCAATTTCGGAGGTTTACAAGTTTGGTTAGAAGAAGCTCCCTGGAAAGGGGCGCCATAGAAGGTAATAGCCCTGTAATCGAAAATCACTTCGTGCTCCTTGTTATTTCTCTTGAGTACTTCGAGGCCAAGACAACCTTGAAGGAAGCAGGCCTGACTATAAGGCCAAGGCTAAATACTGCGATATCTCCGATAGTGAACCAGTACCGTGAGGGAAAGGTGAAAAGCAGCCCGGTGAGGGCGGTGAAATAGAACCTGAAACCGTATTGCCCACAAAGAGTCGGAGCCCAATTTATTGGGTGACGGCGTGCTTTTTGCAGAACGAGCCAACGAGTTAATTTCATTTTTTGTCTAAGCGCTTACGGCGCAGAGGCACAGGGAAACCGAGTCTGAATAAGGCGCTATTTTATATAGTTTATTTTTAAAAGATGAAACTAGACCCGAAGCCAAGCGAGCTTGCCATGGCCAGGTTGAACTCCGACGAAAGTCGGAGGGAGGACCGAACCAGTGGACCGTTCAACGTCTTTGGATGAGCTGTGGTAAGAAGTGAAAAGCTAAACGAGCTTGGTAATAGCTGGTTCTTCCCGAAATAGCTTTTGGGCTAGCCTGAGATTTACACCCTGCGGGGGTAGAGCACTGAATGGATTATCGTGGGTTTTTCCCAGGTACTTCAATCAAACTCCGAATACTGCAGGCACTATCTCAGAGTCAGACTGCGGGGGCTAAGCTCCGTGGTCAAAAGGGAAACAGCCCAGATCTTCATCTAAGGTCCCTAAATTAAGTTAAGTGTATAAGGAAGTGAAATTCCAGTGATAGTTAGGAGGTTAGCTCAGAAGCAGCTATCCTTTAAAAAGTGCGTAACAGCTTACTAATTAAGGAATGTCGCGCCAAAGATTTATTGGGACTAAACTAAGTACCGAAGATAAGGATGCCATTGCTTTGCAATGGCGTGGTAGGGAAGCATTCCTAGTGCTGCGAAGCCGGAGGGTAACCGACGGTGGAGCGCTGGGAAGAGAGAATGTTGGCATGAGTAACCGCAATCAGGGTGAGAGCCCCTGACACCGAAAGTCTGAGGTTTCCTTGGCAATGGTGATCAACCAAGGGTTAGGCGGACCTAAGGCGAACCCGAAAGGGGTAGCTGATGGATAGCAGGTTAATATTCCTGCCCCTCTGTGTCTTTCCGAAAGAGTGACGCGGTTTGTGAGATAAGGTGTATTACTGGATTTACAGTTGAGTTCTGTCTTCGGATGGAACGATCTTATCAATCAGACCGCCGAGAAAAGCTCTTGAGGGCCAAAGATACAGGGACCGTACCGCAAACCGACACAGGTAGACTGGCGTAAATGTGCCCAGGTGAACGGGTGAAACCTCGTTAAGGAACTCGGCAATAAAGTGGTTGTAACTTCGGGATAAAACCTGCCGCGATTCGTCGCGGCTGCAACTAACGTGCCCCAGGCGACTGTTTACCAAAAACACAGGTTCCTGCTTAACTCGTAAGAGGATGTATAGGAACTGAGGCCTGACCAGTGCTGGAATGTCAATCTTGCCGG